>JAFYPT010000113.1 GCA_017547425.1 Ruminiclostridium sp. | reverse complement strand
TGTCTTACGTTGTTTAATTTACAAGGTACACATCGCTTTTCGTTTCCCTCAAGCGTGAGTCATATCTTAGCACAACTCTTTTTGCTTGTCAACCCCTTTTTCGAAGTTTTTTCAAACTTTTTTGTCGGAGTCTTTCGTGTGGAACCGTCGTTCGCGACAGCTTGGATATAATATCACCGTCCTCTAGAAAAGTCAACCCCTAATTTCAACTTTTTTCGTTTTTTTGAAATTCCCGTTTTCCCCCTGCTTTACGCCCCTCTTCCTGGGTGCTATACTATATGGTATTGTAAATCCCCAGCAAAGGAGAACCCCCTATGAAACCCATCCTCCGGCGGATCACCGCCTTTCTTCTCTGTGCCGCCATCCTGGCTCCCACCGCCCTGGCTTCGGACGCCCTGGGCAGCCGGATCTACGGCTACACCTTAGATATCTGCGACCGGACCACCCTCACCAAGGAAGTCATGTGGTCGGCCTCCCGCCAGGACCTGCGGACCGAGAACTACGTCACCTACACCCCCTCGGCCAGTGTCTCCCCGGTGGTGAGCTACGGCTCCTCCGTTCTGGCCAAGCAGTCGGTTTACTCCATGGCCAAGGAGCTGGAGTCCGAAGGCGACCGAGTCCTGAGCGGCATCAACGGTGACTACTTCGTCATGGCCACCGGCGATCCCCTGGGCCTGGTGGTCACCGACGGCCTTCTCCGGTCCTCGTCCTCCTACCTCCACGCCATCGGCTTTTATGAGGACGGCTCCGCCCTCATCGGCCACCCCGACCTGAGAATCCGCGCGGATTTTAAAGGATACTCCCTGAAGGTCTCCGACATCAACAAGATCCGCAGCAGCGGGGGCTACTACTTATTCACCGAGGACTTCGGCTCCACCACCAAAAATACCCAACCCGGTGTGGACGTGATCCTCCGGCCTGTGACCCGGAATCCCGGCCAGACGGTGACTGGTGCCGACGGCATCTCCCTGACTGCCTCCATGGATCTTGCCATCGGCACCATGGTTTCCTGCGTGGTGGAGGAGGTCATTGAGGCCGAAGGCGCCACATCCATCCCCGCCGGGAAGTTCATCCTGTCCATCAACAACAGCGCAAATGAGTGGCTCCAGGAGATGGTCCGCTCTCTGGAACCTGGTGACAGCCTGGACCTGGAGGTCTACAGTCCGGACAGCCGGTGGAGCCAGGTTGAGTCTGCCGTGGGCGCCATGTACTATATTGTATCCAACGGTCAGGTGGTCTCCGGTCTGGATGCCGCCTCTGCCGCTCCCCGGACGGCCGTGGGTATTAAGGCCAACGGTGATGTGATTTTCTACACCATCGACGGCCGCCAGAGCGGTCACAGCGTGGGGGCTACCATTCAAATGGTGGCCCAACGTCTACAGGAACTGGGATGCACCGAAGCTGTCCTTCTGGACGGAGGCGGTTCCACCTCCCTGGTTTCCACTTATCCGGACTACGGTTCTTCCTCCCTGGTCAACAAGCCCTCAGAAGGGACCTCCCGGGCGGTGACCAACGCCATCTTCCTGGTGTCCAACCTGAACCCCACCGGAAAGGCGGCTTCCCTCTATGTAACCCCCTCCAGCCTGACCCTTCTTCCCGGGGCCACCACCCAGTGCGTGGCCACCGCCATGGACAGCGGCTGGTACCCCATGCAAACCCTGCCGGGTGCCGTCACCTGGTCTGCCCAGGGAGGCACCGTTACCGACAGCGGTCTCTTCACCGCACCCGCCAAGACCGGTACCTACACCGTCACCGCCTCCTCGGGCGGTGTGACCGGCACCACCCGCATCCAGGTCTACGACACCCCGGACAGCATCATGATCACCAACGCCGCCACAGGCAAGAATGTCTCCTCCCTGACCCTCACCCCCGGCCAGGCGGTGGATCTCAACGCCGCCGCCTCCTACCGGACCATCGGGCTCACCGGCGGGGACACCTGCTTCACCTGGACGGCGGATCCCAACCTGGGCACCATCACCGAGGAGGGCATCTTCACCGCTGGAGATCTCTCCAGCTCTGGCAAGATCAAGGTGGCCGCCGGGAACTACGCCGTGACCATCTCCGTCACGGTGAACGCCCCCGGACAGTACACCCTCCTGTCCGATTTTGAGCAGGACACCTTCTTCACTTCCTCCAGCGCCAAACTCACCCTGAACAGCAGCCAAGTCCAGCTGGGCAGACAGAGCCTCCGGGTGAGTGATACATTAAATAGTGAACTCACCGCCCGGGTCCCTCTGGAGGAGTTTCACCGATACCTGGGTCTGTGGGTCTGCGGGGATCAGTCGGGCAATCAGCTGACCGCTCGCTTCCAGGATGCCAGCGGCAAGGAAGTGACCCAGATCCTCACCACCCTGAACTTCACCGGGTGGAAGTATGTGACCGCCGCTATCCCCGCCGATGCCACCTCCTTCCTGGGGCTGACCATCACCGGCGACCGGAACGGCACCATCTGCCTGGACCAGGTGGTCCTGGGCAGCCAGCAAAGCCGGGACACCCAGCCCCCCAAGGTGTATCTTTCGGTGAGCGGCAACTCTGCGAAAGCCACCCTGACCGATAATAGCAAGGATGCTCTGTCCCAGGACTCCATCTCCCTAACGGTGGACGGCAAGAAAGTCCCCTTCTCCTATTCCAATGGTGTCCTCACCGCCTCTCTCTCCGATCTGGGGACCAGCACCCACCAGATCACCGTCACCGCCTCCGACCCCTGGGGCAACCTGGGCCGGGACTCTGTGACAGTGGCGGGCAATTCCTCCAGCCATCCCTTCACTGACATGAAGAGCCACTGGGCAGAAGGGTACACCGTCCGCCTGAACCAGCTGGGCATCATCACCGGCATGACCGAGGGCGGCGTCACCAACTTTGCCCCCAACCGCTCCATCACCCGGGGCGACTTCGCCCTGATGGCCGCCCGATGGCTGGGACTGGACCTGGCGGACTACGCCCAGGTGAAGCTCCCCTATGCCGACACTGCCACCATCCCCACCTGGGATCTGAACGCCGTGAAAGCCCTCTATGACCTGGGCATCATGACGGGCAGCAAAGACACCAACGGGACCCTCCGCGCCAACGCCAAGGCCTCCATCACCCGGTCCGAGGCCATGACCATCCTGGGCCGGATGCTGGAGAAGGGCTATGGTCAGGCCGACCTGTCCGGCTTCTCCGACCAGGGCAAAGTCCCCACCTGGGCCAGGACCCACGTGGCCACCCTGGTGGAGCTGGGCGTGGTGAACGGCTCGGGCGGTCAGCTCCGCCCCGACGCCTCGGTGACCCGGGCCGAGGTGGCCAAAATGCTGATGACACTCTGGTAATGCGGGCTTTTTCCCTCATTTCAAAGAAAAAAAGTCTTGCAAAATCAAGGGGAGTATGCTATTCTACTGGATAGTCGATTATAGTCCCCGTGGTATCGGGAGATTTTGATAAGAGTTCAAAAAGTTCAAGCGAAAGGAACATTCATTATGGCTACCACCATCATTTCTGTTTTACAGGTCCTGGCAGGCATCGTCCTTATCACCTTTGTCATCGGTCAGTCCGGCAAGCACTCCGGTCTGGGCGCCATCGGCGGTGCAAGCGAGTCCTTCCTGTCCAAGAATCAGGCTAAATCCGCAGACGCCAAGCTGGCAAAGTGGACCAAGTGGGTCGCACTGGTCTTCGTTCTGCTGACCCTGTCCCTGTCCCTCATCTGATCGCTTACCAATTGAAATGCCCTTCCCCTGGAAGGGCATTTTGTTATGTTGTCTTATTCTATCCAACCTAAGAGGAGATTACTATGACCCGAGAAGAAGCTTTCGACATGCTGGACCGGATGGCCAAGGGCATCGCCGAAATGTTCGGCGCCAACTGCGAGACCGTCATCAACGATCTGACCGACCCCCTCCATCCTATCCTCGCCATCTACAACAGCCATGTTTCCGGCCGTTCCGTGGGTTCCACCCAGGACGTCACCGGCATCGAACAGGACGTGGTCCTGGACGGTGACATGGTGAATCTGCTGGCCGTGACCCCCAATGGGCAGCAGACCAAGAGTTCCACCTTTTCCATCAAGGGGGACGACTACCACTTTGCCTTTGGCATCAACTATGACTTCACCCCCCTGTCCTACGCCAACCGGGTCCTGCTGGATCTGATGCACACCGAGGTGGACTTCCGCAGCGCCATCTACAAGCCCCAGGACGGTGGCATCGGCGAGATCTTCGACGCAGCTGTCCTGCGCATCGGCAAGCCCGTCCGGGACATGAACAAGGCCGACCGCATCCGGGTCATCGAGCACCTGAAGGAGATGGACGCCTTCTCCTACCGCCGTGCCGTCCCCTATGTGGCCACCCACCTGGGTGTCTCCCGGTACACCATCTACAAGTATCTGGACGAAGTGAACGGCAAGCCCGCAGAGGACGCAGAACAGGAGGAACTCTAATGCAGGAGCGTGTCAACCAATACTTCGCAGGCAAGGAAGCCCTGCTGGTGGAAGCTGTCTCCCGCCTGGTTCGCATCGACAGCACCATCGGCGAAGCCCAGCCCGGCATGCCCTTCGGCCCCGGCCCTGCCGCCGCTCTGGAAGAGATGCTGAAGCTCTCCGCTGAATGGGGCCTGCCCGGGGAAAACCTGGAAGGCTATGTGGGCACCGTGGACCTGAACGACCAAGAGACCGCCCTGCACATCCTGGGCCATCTGGACGTGGTTGACGCCGGCGAGGGCTGGACCATGACCACCGCCTTTGAGCCCAAGCTGGTGGACGGCCTGCTGTACGGCCGGGGCACCGACGACGACAAGGGCCCCATGGTTGCGGCTTTGCTGGCCATGAAGGCCGTGAAGGACCTGGGCATTCCCCTGACCAAGAATGTCCGCATGATCCTGGGCACCGACGAGGAGACCGGCTTCCGTGATATCACCTGGTATTACGACCGCCATCCCTACGCCCCCTATACCATCTCTCCCGATGCGGATTTTCCCATCATCAACATCGAAAAGGGCCACTATCAGCCCACCTTCTCTGCCTCCTGGGAACAGGAGACCGCTTTGCCCAGGGTCACCAGCCTCACCGGCGGTCCCCGCCTGAACATGGTCCCCCCCAAGGCCAACGCCCTGGTGGCAGGTCTCAAGACCGAGGACATCCAGGCAATCATCCCAACCCTGGGTCTGGATGGCATCACCTTCACCCTCACCCAGCAGGAGGGCGGCGTCCACATCCTGGCCGCCGGTCAGGGTGCCCACGGCTCCACCCCCGAGGAGGGCCGCAACGCCCAGACCGCTCTGGTCACCCTGCTGGCCGCTCTGCCCCTGGCAGACACCCCCTCCACCCAGGCCATCCGCACCCTGGCCGACCTCTTCCCCCACGGGGACTTCACCGGCAAGGCCCTGGGTGTGGCCCAGTCCGATGAGCTGTCCGGCCACCTGAGCCTGGCCTTCACCCTCATCGCCCTGACCGACACCGGCTTTGAGGGCCGCTTCGACAGCCGCACTCCCCTGTGCGCCAACGATGAGAACACCAAACTGGTCACCGAGTCCGTCATGGGCAAGTTCGGCTGGACCGTGAAGGGCGAGATCGACCCGCCCCACCACGTCCCTGCCGACTCCCCTTTCATCCAGACCCTGGCCAAGTGCTATGAGATGTACAGCGGCCGCAAGAGCGAGTGCCTGTGCATCGGCGGCGGCACCTACGTCCACGGCATCCCCGGCGGCGTGGCCTTTGGCGCCTCCATGCCCGGCTTCGTGTCCAACCTCCACGGCCCCGACGAGCGGGTGAACGTGG
>JAFYPT010000112.1 GCA_017547425.1 Ruminiclostridium sp. | reverse complement strand
GCCCAGGAGGGCAAGACCGTCACCCTGGTGGAGGCTCTGCCCAAGATCCTCTCCGCCGGTATCCCTGTCCCCGAGAGCCATGATCAGATGCTCCGGGACCTGCTGGCCGAGGGCAAGGTCAATGTCATGACCTCCAGTCCCCTGGAGGCGGTCACCGAGGACGGTGTGGTGGTCAACGGCAAGACCATCCCTGCCGATTCCGTGGTCCTGGCGGTGGGCTTTAAGCCCAGAGCTTCCCTGGCCTCTGGCCTGTACGGTGCCGGTATGGAGATCTACCAGGTGGGCGACGGCACCCGTGTGGGCAGCGTCATGACCGCCGTGGCCGATGGTTACACCGTAGGTCGAAAGATTTGACCGGAAAAAAGAAAAAATTTTGAACAAAGGGCGGAAATCCAGGAGGTTTCCGCCCTTTGTTGTCTTGACAAGGAAAGACTGTCCACGTATAATAAGGTGCATTGATAGAGGTGCGGTGCTCATCAGTACCCTCCATTCCCGGCAGGCAGCCCGGGAGGGGAAAGGGATCACCGCCGAAGGGTTCTTCGGGTGCCTGACCGAAGGATGCCTGGTTCGTCAGAGAACATCTGCCGGACTGCCATTGAACCAATGGAGTGCTATCATGGTAAACGGGGTACCGTTCCCTGTGTATGCTTGCCATGAGTCCTCCCCGGGATTTATGGCTCTTTTGTTTTTGGGCCAAGCCCAACCAAATTTTAATGAAAAGAGGAAACCAACCATGAAGAAGATTCTTGCTCTGACTCTGGCCCTGGCCCTGTCTCTGGGTCTGTGCGCATGCGGCGGCTCCACCGAAGAGGCTCCCGCAGAAGAAACCACCACCGAATCCACCGAGATCGCCAGCGGCGTGGAAGACGGCGTTCTGACCGTCGCCATGGAGTGCAACTACGCTCCCTACAACTGGACCCAGCCCGACGACTCCAACGGCGCAGTGCCCATCAAGGACACCGACGGCGAGTATGCCAACGGCTACGACGTTATGATGGCTAAGAAGCTCTGCGAAGCCAACGGCTGGGAGCTGGAGATCGTCCGTCTGGACTGGGACTCCCTGGTCCCCGCTGTCCAGGCCGGCACCGTTGACTGCGTCATCGCTGGTCAGTCCATGACCACTGAGCGCGCTGAGATGGTGGACTTCGCCGGTCCCTACCTGTACGCTTCCATCGTCTGCCTGACCAAGGCTGACAGCGCTCTGGCTTCCGCAGCCGGCATCTCCGAGCTGTCCGGCACCTGCACCAGCCAGATCGGCACCATCTGGTACGACACCTGCCTGCCCCAGATCGAGGGCGCAAACATCCAGTCCGCTGCTGAGTCCGCTCCCGCTATGCTGATGGCTCTGGAGACCGGCACCGTTGACTTCGTCTGCACCGACATGCCCACCGCACAGGGCGCTTGCGTTGTCTACCCCGACATGGTCATCCTGGACTTCTCCGCTTCCGAGGACGGCTTCGAGGTCTCCGACGAGGACATCAACATCGGCATCTCCGTCATGAAGGGCAACACCGTCCTGAAGGACGCTCTGGACGCCGTTCTGTCCACCATGACCGCTGACGACTTCAACGCTCTGATGGCAGAGGCTACCGCTGTTCAGCCCATCGAGTAATCGAATTTCAATCACACAGTGATGTAATACCAGACAGGCGAGAGGGTCAACCCCCTCTCGCCTTGTCCCCTGTTTTGACTACAGAAAGAAGGGAGCACGATCCCCATGGATAAGCTGACCCAGCTGGGTTCCGATATGGTGACCCTGTGGAGTAAATACCACGAAATGTATCTGGACGGCATTGCCAACACCCTCATTCTGGCTGTGGTGGCCACCGCCATCGGCTGCATCATCGGCTTTGTGTGCGGCATCCTCCAGACCATCCCCTACACCAAGAACGATCCTGTCGTTAAGCGCATTTTCCTGCAGCTCATCCGGATCCTGGTCCGTGTTTACGTGGAAGTCTTCCGCGGCACCCCCATGATCCTCCAGGCCGTGTTCATCTTCTTCGGCCTGCCCTACTTCACCGACAACGCCATGCAGTTCACCAGCATGTGGGCGGTTTCCATCCTGGTGGTCTCCATCAACACCGGTGCTTACATGGCGGAGTCCGTCCGTGGCGGTATCATCTCCGTGGACCCCGGCCAGACTGAGGGTGCTAAGGCCATCGGCATGAACCACTTCCAGACCATGCTGTATGTCATTCTGCCCCAGGCTCTGCGCAACATCCTGCCCCAAATCGGCAACAACTTCATCATCAACATCAAGGATACTTCCGTGATGTTCATCATCGGCTTCACCGAGTTCTTTGCCACCCATAAGGCCGTCGTCGGTGCATCCTACCGCTACTTCCCCTCTGCTGCCATCGAGATGATCGGCTACCTGACCATGACTCTGCTGGCCTCCTTCATCCTCCGCTATATTGAGAAGAAGATGGACGGCTCCAGCAGCTACGACCTGGCCCAGGCTGACGCTCTGACCATGGCTGGCGGCACCTACAACCACCCCAACCGCGGCACTCCCTTTGACGAACGGAACCCCGAAGGCGTCAAGAGCATGCTCCGTGAGGAGCTCCGCCGTCAGGCTGAGATCGAAGAGGCCAAGCAGAAAGGCCGCCAAGTGGAAGCCCACCAGACCCGACACTCGGCCACCAGCGACCGGAAAGGAGAGTGACCCACATGCTGAACAAAGAGATCCTGCAGGTGAACCACCTCTCCAAATCCTTCGGCACCCATGCGGTTCTGAAAGACATTGACTTCACCGTAAAGAAGGGTGACGTGACCTCCATCATCGGCGCTTCCGGCTCCGGTAAGTCCACCCTCCTGCGGTGCATCAACCTGCTGGAGACCCCCACCAGCGGCGAGATCTTCTTCCAGGGGGAGGACATCCGCCACCGCAAGGGCGGTGCTGCTGCCTACCGCGCCAAGGTGGGCATGGTCTTCCAGTCCTTCAACCTCTTCAACAACATGACCGTGCTGGAAAACTGCATGGTTGGACAGACCAAGGTCCTGAAGAAGAGCAAGAAAGAAGCCGAGGAGACCGCCATGAAGTTCCTGACCAAGGTCGGCATGGCCCCCTACATCAACGCCAAGCCCCGCCAGATCTCTGGCGGTCAGAAGCAGCGTGTGGCCATCGCCCGGGCCCTGGCCATGAACCCCGATGTGCTCCTCTTCGACGAGCCCACCTCTGCTCTGGACCCCGAAATGGTCGGCGAAGTTCTCTCGGTCATGCGTGACCTGGCGGCAGACGGCCTGACCATGCTGGTGGTCACCCACGAGATGGCCTTCGCCCGTGACGTCTCCAACCGCGTGGTCTTCATGCGTGACGGTGTCATCTGGGAGGACAACACCCCCGAGGAGCTCTTCTCCAACCCCCAGCGGGAGGAGACCAAGGAGTTCCTCTCCCGATTCATGGAACGATAAGACGTTTCAAATAAAGGGAGTGAAGCTGATGGCTTCACTCCCTTTTTATTTGAAACGTGGGGGTTGCGGCCCGACCCGCGCCTGCGGAGCAGGCACTCTCGGGCCGAGACGAGTTTTCTGGCACGCACATATCGCGCCAGAAAACGAACTGAATTTTATTTCGCCGCTGCGGCGGCGAAATACCTGCGAGGCACGAGAAAGGCCCGAAGCCG
>JAFYPT010000111.1 GCA_017547425.1 Ruminiclostridium sp. | reverse complement strand
TTTGGACACATTTCTCCTGTAGTATAACCACTGTAAGGAACAGAACACAAACTCACTTCTGAAAACACTTACACACTCTCTTTTCTCTCTCTTTTCTCTCTTTTTAGAAAACGAACGCCGACGACCTGGGAAATCGTCGGCGTTCATTTTTCTTTTATAACGACTATCTTTACCTTCTTTTCAGCAAACACAAAGAAGCAAGAAGCCATGTCCGATAAAATAATTGCTTTTTTCACAAAAATCTCCCTCTTTTTGCGTTGCTTTTCTCTACATCCTGTGGTAGAGTGGTGTTGCGCAGATGTATATACACTAACATTCAGAACCGTCACGGCCATGACAGTTCCCACGGAAGATATATCGTTTTGCAACATGAAAAGGAGAGCATTTTATGAATTTCGAACTGAATGAACAGCAGCTGCAGATCCAGAAACTGGCTCGTGAATTTACCGAGAAGAAGGTCGCCCCCGGCATCCTGGAGCGCGACGAGACCCGCGAATACGACGTAAACCTGTATAAGGAACTGTCCGAGATGGGCTTTATCGGCCTGCCCTATGCCAAGGAATACGGCGGCCAGGGACTGGGCTACATGGAATACGCCCTGGCCATCGAGGAGATCTCCAAGGTGGACGCTTCCCTGTCCGTCTCCTTCTCCGTCTCCACCTCTCTGTACGGCGGCTCCCTGTACTTCTCCGAAGCCACCGACGAACAGCTCAAGCGCTGGATGCCCCCCGTCATGCGGGACGGTCACTTCGGCTCCTTCGGCCTGACCGAGCACACCGCCGGTTCCGACGTGGCCGGTATGCTGACCTTCGCCGAGCGTGACGGCGACGAGTGGGTCATCAACGGCTCCAAGTGCTTCATCACCAACGGTCCTCTGTCCGATTACTACGCTGTCTACGCTCTGACCGACCGTGAGCTGGGCCCCAAGTCCATGGCTACCTTCATCGTGGAGCGCAACACCCCCGGCTTCTCCATCGGCGCACGCCACAACACCATGGGCATCCGCTCCGCTATGGTCAGCGAGCTGCACTTTGATAACGTCCGTGTTCCTGTTGGCAACATGATCTCCTCCCCCGGCAAGGGCTTTGCCACCGCTATGAAGACCCTGGACGGCGGCCGTATCGGCATCGCTTCCCAGGCTCTGGGTATCGCCGAGGGCGCATTCGAGATCGCCCGCAAGTACATGGTGGAGCGCAAGCAGTTCGGTAAGTCCCTGTCCAAGTTCCAGCACCTGCAGTTCCGCATGGTGGACCTGGCCAACGACATCGAGATGGCCAAGTACCTGGTCTACAAGGCAGCCTGCGACAAGGACGCACACAAGCCCTTCTCTCAGGCAGCTGCAAGAGCCAAGCTGGTGGCCGCTGAGACCGCTATGCGTGTGGCCACCGACGCAGTCCAGATGCTGGGCGGCAACGGCTACATGAAGGAGTACCACGTGGAGCGCCTGATGCGTGACGCAAAGATCACCCAGATCTACGAGGGCACCTCCGAGGTCCAGAAGATCGTTCTGGCCAAGACTCTGTTCGATTGATTCTAACGCATACATACCAAAAGCCGCTGAGGAAATTCCTCAGCGGCTTTTTTCTTGAAAAGCATCTACAATTCAGAAATCTGTCATGCTATAATAAAAAAACATTTGACGTTAAAACCCCTGCCTCTCTTTCGTCGTCTTATACTCAGAAAGGAGGCAATTCCCATGAAAATCCATATACGCCATCTGATTCACGATTGGATCGATTCTTGTACCCTGTCTTCAGAAGACGTTCTCCGTCTTCTCAACGCCATCCTTTGTGAACTGAACGAGGAACGCAAGACTACACCACACCCACAAAGAGAGGATATGCCATGCAGCAGCACTATGAACAACTGATTCCCCTGGCCAAACAAGGCAATCAAAAGGCCATAACCGAACTTTATGAGATGACCTATTCCAGCATCTACCACACAGTAAAGGCCATTATCCGGGACGAAGACACTGTGCTGGATATTCTCCAGGACAGCTACATCAAAGGCTTTCAATCTCTGGACACCCTGGATTCCCCCAGCGCCTACCGAGCCTGGATGAAACGGATCGCCATCAATAAGGCAAAGGATCATCTGAAAAAGAAGTCCCCCATTCTCTTTTCGGAGATGGCTTCCCAGGAGGGTGACGAACTTCCTTTCCAGGATGACCGCCCGGATCACCTGCCTGAAGAGGTTCTGGACCAGCAGGAAACCACTCGCCTGATCCGGGAGATCCTGGATACCCTGAACGAAGAGCAGCGTTTGGTGATCGGTCTGTTTTACTACGAAGATATGTCGGTCAAAGAAATTGCCGCTCTGCTGGGTTGTTCGGAAAACACGGTAAAAAGCCGTCTTCGCTACGGTAGAAAGCATATCGAGCACAAGGTCAAGGAACTGGAACAGCAGGGAACCAAGCTCTATTCCCTGGCCCCCCTGCCCTTCCTGCTCTGGCTCTTCCGGATGGATACCCAGACACAGGTGGTCCCCTCTTCCCTGGTTCTCCAAAAGATCAGCGCCAGCGCCTTCGCCCCCGCCCCAAAAGCGGCAAATTTCGCCCCGGCCAAAGCACCTGTCCCCCAATCTACCTCCACCACCGTGGCAGCTGGAGCGGCCAAAAGTGCCGCCAAACCCCTGGTCGCCAAGGTCCTGGCCAGTATCCTGGCAGTTGCTGTAGTGGGCGGCGGCGCCGTTGCCCTTCTAAACACCACAAAAACAGATGTGGTCCCGACGGATTCCTCACCAGTGGTCACCGAGGAAATCACCCTGGAAGACCAACTGGCCCAGGCTGAGGTCGCTTACCAATCCGTCCTGGAGGACTATGAAACCGTATGCGCCATGGACAGCGCTGTTTTCCTGGCTGAACCAGAGCAATACTTCAACGGAGATCATATGGCCGTTCGATACTACCATATGTACCACAGCCACTGTTTTTACAGCGCAAACCACGACTTAGATGGCAACGGTATTCCTGAGCTACTGATTGGCATCAACACCCAGGACCGATATGCAATTGTAGATGTATACAGCTATGAGCAGGACGGTCTCATTCCGCTTTTCGATGAACCCACCCTGGGCGACCGCTCCCAGGTCTATCTCCTGTCGGATGGTACCCTGTACTTTATCGGCAACAGCAGCGCATGGGATACCACCCACACCTATTTGAAGCTGAACGGTACTGGTTTGGAAATCGTCCCCAACAGCAGTGCCCCGGAAATCTCCCCCTCTTGGGAATATCTCTGCGGTCAGGAGGCTGCCCCGGAGCCCGCTACTCAAAGTGTTCCCTCCTTTGACAGCATCCTGGCAGAGATCCAGGCCCTCTGCTCGATTCCCTTGGCGGAGTATGAAGCAGATCCCTCCTACTATGATGCGCAGTATCGCCATCTGGGAACCGGAATCCCCTGGCTGCTTCAGTCTGGCCGTCAGTCCGGCGCATATACCATGTGCGTCTGGACAACTACGATGGATGTAGACAGCGACAGCACCGCAGAACTCTGCATTGGTCTGGGTGTCAGCCCCTCCCGCGTCAACCCCATCGCGGTCTATGACAGTACCCCCTCCGGGATCACCGTCACCGAAGGCGATGCCCTCTATCCTCTCCTGGATTCCTTCGGCGGATCTCTGCCTGTCGACTGGACCTACTGCTGCGGCTAAAAATTTTTTCGCAAGGTTAAAACCCAACGCCACATTCCATCGTCTAGTAAGCATAGACCCATAAAAGGAGACGATATTTATGAAAAAACAAGCCACTCCATCTACAAACAAGCAAACAGGCAAACAGCTGGGCCTTTGGGACTTCTTTGCCCTATACAAGATGTCCCTGCGAAACTTCTTCTGGCAGGTTGACAACCGGCAGGCCATGAACGGTATGCGCCAGGGAGGAATCGGTTCCCTGTGCATCTGGTTCCTTTCCCTGGCGATGGGCTACGGCCTTCCTCTGTTCTTTCTGTTTGGTCTGATCAGCTTCGTTCAATCCCTTCTCATGCTTCCCCTCACCTGGCTCATGCCCCAGTTGGCCATGAACCCGGCCACCCACCCCGGAACCAGTTTCTCTATCATGGCAATGAGCGCATTCCTCTTCCTGATCTGCTCCCCCATTGTCTTCAACCGTCCCCGTCTGAAATACAACCGTCGCTTCCGCTCTTCCGCCTGGTGGCAAAACACCGGCATATCCCCTCGGGAAATCATCAAAGACAAAGGCCTATTCGGTGAATACTGCGCTACCATGGCAGCCGAGACCAACCTAAAAAACTACCACCTCTACGGCCAGGTGTTCAACAATGTCATCATCCAAAAGCCCGACGGCGATTTTACCGAGATCGATGTGATTTATGTCAACGAGACCGGCATCCATGTGATCGAGGCCAAGGCCCGGGGGGGCCGTCTGTCCGGCAGACTCAGCGACCCCACCTGGATCCAAAAAATGGGCAGCAAGGAAGAAACCATGGATAACCCTCTCTTCCAAAACATCGGACACATCAACGCCCTGACGGAGTATCTGTTCTCCGTTCTGCCCACCGGCAACACCAAGACCAAAGCCGCCCTCCCCTACACCTATGTCAACGTTGGTCTGCTCTGTCTGGCCGAATGTGACACCTCTGGTCTTCACGACGTCCCGGCCCCGGCTCAGTTCTTCCTGGGTCCTGCCGAAGGGAACAAGGGATATCTCCAGCTGGATCTCCGCAGCCAGTATAAGATCCGCCTGAGCCGGGAGGAAATTGACCTCATCTGCGCCGCCATTCAGCCTCTCTGCCGATACAGCAAGGAAGAAATTCACCAATTCGTCCAACAACGCCAACTGGCCTACGACCGGGGCGACTACAAGTACCCCACTGTCTATTACATGGTCCGTCTGGAGGGTATCGATGCCGATGGCAGAACCTACATCGACGACTACATCTGCCGGGAGCGGGGTCCCTTCAAAACCTACCTGGACATGGCGGACAACGCCTTCAAAGCCATGCCCAACGTCCGCATTCTGGGAGTCAGCGAGAAAACCAACGACCTGCCCCGCCTTCTGGCTTATTATAACCAAAAGATTCAGAGATAAAAAACACGAACGGAGGAAACGAATATGTCAAGCATGTGGGATGATATCATGATGGGCGCCCGTGTGGCCAACTCCTTTTTCAAAGGTGCTGAGAAAGTCGGCAAGATGGCCAAGAAAGGTATACAGTCAGAAAAATTCCAGAACCTGAAGCAGGATCTGCAGAACAAGGCCGCCAACTCTGAGACCCTGCAGAATCTCAGCGCAGAACTGAAACAGCGGGTCGGCCAGGTTTCCACCGCCGAGGGGAAACACTTCTGCATCCAGTGCGGCACCTCTCTCCCCACCACGGCCCGGTTCTGCTCCCAGTGTGGTGCCCCCCAACCCCAGGAGGACGCACCGTCCCCCTCTCAGGATGAAGACCCCACCATCCAGGAACCCCCGGTCTGGGAGACCACCCCGAAGGCCGAGGATGCTCCCGTCATTTTTGACTTCAGCCCCAGCGGCACATCGGCTGCTCCGGTTTCTCCCACCAACCGCGTCCAGATGTTGGTAAAGAAGCCCGGCAAACATCCCGAAGCCTTTTTCGGAACATACCACTACGACAATCCCCAATATAACTTTGATATGAGAATCTTCCAGGACGGCGACCTCATCCGTGTGTCATTTTTTGATCACGTTTCCCTGGACCAGAGACACGAAACCTTTGACGATTGGCTCACAGGCGGAAATGGTCTCTACTGCCATGCCCTGCACTACTCCTTCCGATTTTTCATGGATCCGGACGGCTCGGTCATCCTGGATGCCCAAGAAAACTTCCCTGGTCTGGAAGGCCGATATACCTTCCTGGAATAAAACCCCAAGAAAAAATCCGCTGAGGAAATTCCTCCGCGGATTTTTTCTTGGATGATTTCGGTTAAACAACGGGCGTACCGTCAGCTTTGAAGAGAGGCAGGGGTTCCAGGTAGAGGATATCCTCCCGGTCCTTGGCCTTGCCCTCAGCCAGGATGGCCATGCGACCGCAGACGATGCCGCCGGCCTTCACCACCAACTGTTCCAGGGCGTAGAGGGACTCGCCGGTGGAAATGACGTCGTCCACCAGCAGGATGCGCTTGCCCTTCATGAGTGCGGCATCGTTGCCGTCCAGGTAGAGCCGCTGGACGGACTTGGTGGTGATGGACTGGACCTCAATGTCCAGAATATCCTTCATATAGACCTTGGTGCCCTTGCGTGCCACAAAGTACTTCTCGTCCCCAGCCAGGCGGGCCATCTCGTGAGCCAGGGGGATACCCTTGGCCTCGGCGGTGATGAGGTAATCGTATTCCGGCGCCTTGTCCAGCAGAGCCTGGGCGCAGGCGGTGGTCAGCTGGCAGTCGCCAAAAATCACCAGGGCGGCAATGGCCAGCTCCTCGTTCAGAGGGCACAGGGGGAGTTCCCGCTGGACCCCAGCCATGGTAATGGGGTAAACCATGTGTTTCTGTTCCATACTAAAAGACCTCCTTGGGTCATAATTCTGGTTCTATTATCTCCTCTTCGTTAAGGATTGTCAATAAAATATCCCCCGAAGGATTGGCCTTCGGGGGACGGGTTTACTTCAGGTCGTCGTTGTAATGGGCACGGTCGCCGCCGATAAACTTGGGGCGGATCCGGGCGGCCAGAAGGAAGGCCTCGCCGATGTGCTTCTGGTCCAGACGGACGGGAACAGCCACCTGCTTCAGGTGCATGCCGATGAGGGTGCCACCAATGTCCAAACCAGCATCGGCCCGGATGAACTCCACCGCCACAGGCTCTTCAAAGCCCTTGTAGGCGGCGGTAGCAAAGGAGCCGCCGGCCTTGGGCTGGGGAACCACGTTGCAGATGTCTGCAAAGGGAACGGCAGCCCGCTCCACGATGATGGCCCGGTTCAGGTGCTCACAGCACTGGGCCGCCAGGAAGATACCCTGGGGAACCAGAACCTCCTGAATGGCTTCAAAGAGGGCCTGACCAATCTCGGGACTGGAATGGGTGCCCACCTTATGACCGGTCACCTCGCTGGAGGAGCAACCCACCACCAGGATCTGGCCCTTTTTCAGTTTTGCAGCCTCGCAGAGCTGCTGGACAGCCAGCTTGGCTTCGGTACGAATCTGATCCAACATAGTTCTACACCTCTATGGTTTTCTCTTTCCTGCCAAAGGCAGTAAGGCTAGTTTCACACATCCTATTATACCCCTTCTTGACCTGTTTTCTATAGCCAAAAAGGGAAAAATTCATAGGGTCAGTTTTCTCCCTGCTGGGCGGCCATCTTTCGCTCCATTACCTTCCGGCGGCGGGCCCGGACACTCAGGTACAGACGGAAAAGCTCGGAGCCCAGAATAATGCCGGCGGCAATACCCACGGCCACCGCCCCAGCCTCGCTTCCCTTTTCCATAACCTGGGCCATGTCGCCGCCCACGATGCCCTCCATGGTGTAGTACAAGGCAGAACCGGGCAGAAGGGGCACAATGCCCGGCAGAAGAAAAATGTTGGCGGGGGCTTTCCGGATGCGGGCCAGGATCTCCGACCAAAGGCAGATGCAGGCGGCAGAAAGCAGCGTAGAGAGAAAGACCCCGGCCCCCTGCTCCCAGGCCGCCAAATAGAGCAGCCAGGACAGCATACCGCCCAGGGATGCCAATACCAAATGGCGACGGTTCACGCTGAAGAACAGGGCAAAGCCTGCGGTACCCAACCCAGCCGCAACGATCTGAATGATGTGTTCGGTCACAGCAGACCACCTCCCACCATCATGGCCGCCGCATATCCTACGGCAATGGCCCCAGCTCCCAGGACGGCCTCGGTCATCCGGTAGATCCCCGTCAGAATGTCCGAGTAAAAAAGCTCCCGAACGCCATTGACAAAGGAAAGTCCCGGAATGAATATCATAATGGTACCGATAACGATGGTATCCAGATTCAGCCCCCAGTCAAACCCGCAGAGGGCCCGAGCCAGAAGCCCCGACAGGAAGCAGGCCGCCACAATGTAAATGGTCCGCTGCTGCCGATAGGCCCGACGGAACTGCTCCATGCCATAGATGCAGAAGCCAATAAAGGCCGCTGCCAAACCATCCCAGACCGTTCCTCCAAAGAAGACGGCAAAGCCTCCGCCGCCCAGCAGGTAACCGGCCAGCTCCCACCAGGACCAGCGGGGGCCGCTGTGGTCCAGGGCTTTGGGGAGTGCTTCCAGGGGAGGAACCCGATCGCAGATGTATCGGGCGGCGGCGTTGATGTCCTCCAGCCGCTGGAGGTTGGTGCCGGTCTTGTCCGGCAGGACCATGCAGGTGCTGGTATAATGGGCTCCGCTCTTGTCCTTCACGGTCACCGCCGCCTGGGTGGCCATGGCATGGGCATCCAGAACTTCCAGCTCATAGGCCCGGAGGATGCGGGCCATGGTGTTTTCGGCCCGCCATGCTTCGGCACCGCACTCCATCATCTGGCGGCCAATGGTTAACGTATATTCCACCAGGGATTCCATTTCCATTCGTGTCACAGGACCCCTCCTTTCTTCGTGTCCGCCATAATACTCCTTTCTCGCCTGAAAAACAAGGGAAAAAGGCCACAGAAATCCCTTTCCTTTTTCCGGGTCCCTGCAACAGGATTGACGGCTTTCTGAAAATACGGTAAAATAATAGACAAGAACTCTGTGATTTCGACTTTAGGAGGTGTTTTTATGTGGGATCGAGTCTCCCTGAAAGCAACCGGCAAAGCCAACTTCAAAGCCAACTACTGGCCCTTCGTGGGTGTGAGCCTTCTGCTGGGCCTGGTCACCGGGGCCTTTTCCCTGGACCTTGATACGGCCAATATTACCTATCGGGTGGAGAACCTCAACATCGAAAGTGTGGAGCAGTTCTACTACACGGTAGAACCCTTCCTCTCCCTGCTGGCCCCCTATGCCCTTCTCACCACCATCGGCGGCATCGCCCTGAGCCTGCTGGTGGCCAACCCTCTGGAAGTGGGTGCCAACCGCTTCTTCCTGGAAGCCACCACCTTCCACACGGGAGACGTGGGCCGCATCGGCATGGGCTTTTCCGTGAACTACGGCAACGTGGTGCTGACCCAGTTCCTGAAGAACCTCTTCATCGCCCTGTGGTCCCTGCTCTTCCTGGTCCCCGGCATCGTCCGGTCCTTCGGCTACTTCGCCGTGCCTTACATTCTGGCAGAGAACCCCAACCTGGACCACGACCGGGTGCTGAAGCTCAGCCGGGAGATAACCATGGGCTATAAGGGGGAACTTTTTGTTCTGGAACTGTCCTTCTTTGGCTGGTATCTTCTCAACTGCCTGACCCTGGGCATTCTGGGCATCTTCTATGTAAACCCCTACCGCCACGGCGCCCGCGCAGAAGCCTATCGATTCCTCCGGGCCAAGGCCCTGGAGACCGGCATCACCAACCCCATGGAATTGCCGGGAATGGGAACTCTTTAAGAATTAAGAAAAAATGACTCTTGCAGATTCTCCGCAAGAGTCATTTTTTGCGTCTGTAACCGTGCACTGCAATCATCTTCGTAGAGGCGCTTCACGAAGCGCCCGCCACGTAGTTCGCCACCCCATCTTTCACGGGCGATTCGTGAAGCGCCCCTACAACAACGTAAATAGTCGTACTCCTCCCCTTGTCATCCATATTTCCCCGTGGTATCATAAAAATATACCACTTGTTTACTCGGAAAGGAGAACCACCATGAAAAAGTTCCTCTCCCTCATCCTTTGCCTGGGCCTCATGGGCCTGACGGCCGCCTGCGGCGGGTCCAGTGAACCTGACCCGGAATCTGTGCCCGCCCCGGAGATCGTGGATACGGAAACTATCCGGGCCGATCCCTTCGCCGCCTACTTCGACCTGTCCGGCCTGCGCCAGGAGACCCTGGACGGAGCCATCCAGGAGGTCAACCTGGACACCACCGTCGGTGGTATCACCGTTCAGCTCCTGCAAACCCTCAGCGACGGCCAAAATTTCTACGCCGCCTTCGATGTAAACTGGCCGGAAGGTTCTGACCCCTCCGCTGAAGTGGTGGAGGCCTCTCTCACCGCCATGATGGCCGGTTACTACGGCGAGGTCACCGGCAGTGTGGCTGACAACACCGGCTCCTACATCGCAGCCTTCTACAACTGCTGTGTCCCCCAGGGTGCAGACCTTTCTCTCATCGTGTCCGCAGGAGGTCAGGAACTCACTCTGTCCTGGACGGGGGACAACGTCTGCCAGATGCAGCCCGTGACTCTGCAGGATTCCGAAGGGACCGAGGTGGGTTTCGGCAACCTGACTCCCTTCTCCCTTCAGTTCATCATCTACGACTCCTACATCGGCGGCATCGGCCACGGGGACACCATCCAGCTGCTGGATGAGACCGGCGAACCCCTGCCTGAGACCTGGGCCATCAGCGGTGACGTCTCCGCCACCTTCCTGGAGTTCTTCGTGCCCATGGAGCTGGGCACCGTAAAGACCCTTCAGGTGGGGCCCTACACCGCCCACTTTTAAGAGAGCAAGCCTATGAAGCGAATTTTTCCTCTGCTCCTCTGCCTGCTCCTGCTGGGCGGGTGCACCTTTGGATCCGACAACGGCGGAGGACTGCAGGAAATGCCTTTGGAGACATACCAGGAACTTCTTCGAACCGCGCCCCTGGCCACCCTCGCCCACGACCCATGGGTTTTATGCGGAGAGAGCACCCATGTGGTCGGTTTGGAATCCCAAGAGGATGGCTTCCTCTTCCGGGTCACGGAAACCATGACCGATGGCCGCACCCTCTACGCAGCCTATGAACTGACCTTCCCGGAACCGCTGGATATTTCCGACCTGGATGTGCTGGCCAACGGCCTGTTCAACAGCACCCTGAATGCCGGCATCACCACGCCCGGTACCCCGGTGACCGGGCCCCAGTTCCACAGCGGGAACGTCCACTACAACCAACTTCCGGGCGAAACCATCGTGGGCTACATCACCTTTGAAGAGGTCGGAACGACTCTGGACGGCCAGGACGTGACCCTGGTCCTCTACGACATCTACGGCCATAACGACACCACCCTGCGGGTCTCCTGGACAATGGAACCCGGTTGAGAAAGGAGTATGCCATGAAACGAATCCTTCCCCTGCTGCTCTGCCTGCTCCTGCTGGGCGGGTGCGGCGGACAGACCGCCACAGAAGCCCCGGCAGACCTCCTATTTGGGGACCATCTGGATCTGAGCCAGCTCTCCGCCGCCGCTCTGGCCGACACCGCGGAGTATCCCGAGGCCAGCGATGCAGGTGATATTCTGGCCGCTGAAATTGCAGAGACCATGGGCGATGCCATGACCCTGTATGTGTACATCACCGCTCTACCCGTGGTGCAGGACACGGGGAACGAAGGGGACACGGAGGACCAGATGCCTGCAGAGGTCTATCTGTCCGAGAATGACAATCCCCTCTCCTGCCCAAACATTCACAGGTCCTGCGAACTGACCGAAGAGGGCGTTTGGGTCCTTCGGTGTTACTTTAACTTCGACCGGGAAGTCTTCCGGGGGCAGGAGATCACCCTCCATGTGGAAGACTGGTTGGGGGATGACCTGACCTTCACCTGGTCCCCCACCAACCAAGGGCCCATCCGCTACGCCGACCTGAAGGACGAGGATGGCAGCATGGCAGGCACCTTTAACCTGAACACGTTCAGCCTGAACTGCACCCTTTGGAGCCCCCCCTTTGAAACCTTTGAAGACACCGTCCGAAGCATTGCCCTGCTGGACGAAAACGGTGAGGAGATCCCCATTACGAAAGTTTCCCTGAGCGGCAGCACTTCCACTGTTCACATCTCCTTCTCCAACCCCATCGATCCCACCACGGTAAAGACCGTGAAAATCGGACCGTATACGGCGGAGCTGGGGTAAGATGGGACAAGGCTCCCCTGCGAGGGGAGGCATATCCCTTCCTAAGACACAAAAAACCTCGACCGTTCGGTCGAGGTTTTTTTCATATTTGTCCAGTTGCTAACTGCCAGATGACACGGATGAAAAAGATGGTGAGGACCACCAGGATCAGGGGACGGGTGAACTTCACGCCCCCCTGGATGAATGTCTTGGAACCCAGGTAGTTTCCCAAAATGCCAAAACAGCCCGCCACCAGACCCAGCACCAGGACCACCTTCCCCTCCATGAGAAAGACGAAGAGGGCGGCCAGGTTGGTGGTCAGGTTGATGGCCTTGGTGACTCCATTGGCCTTGGTGAGCTCCATGTGGGCCAGGCCCGTGAGAGCCAGCAGCAGGAAGGTCCCGGTGCCCGGACCGTAAAAGCCGTCATAACAGCCGATGCCCAGGGCAGCCAGAGAACTGATGGCCAGAGTCTTTGCGGGGCTCACGGGAAGGTTCCCCCCCTGACCCAGGGACTTGCCCTTAAGGACGTACAAAGCCACCAGGGGCAGAATCACCAGCATCATCATGGTGAAAATGCGGGCATCAATTTTTAAGGCCAGCTTGGCCCCCAGGGAGGACCCTACGAAGGCAAAGACCACGCAGACCGCCGCCTGCTTCCAGGGAATGAAGCCCTTTTTGGCAAACCGCACGGTGGTGAGGGTGGTGCCCATGGCAGAGCTCAGCTTATTGGTGGCAATGGACATGTGGGGCGGCACCCCGGCAATGAGGTAGGCCGGCAGGGAGATGAGTCCTCCGCCGCCGGCCACCGCGTCCACGAATCCCCCCAGGAAGACCAGGGGGCACACGATAAAAAAATGTATAAAGGAAAGCTCCATCAGTTCAGGAAATCCTTCAGCTTCTTGGAGCGGCTGGGATGACGCAGCTTGCGCAGAGCCTTTGCCTCGATCTGACGGATACGCTCACGGGTAACGTTGAACTCCTTGCCAACCTCTTCCAGGGTGCGGGTACGGCCGTCCTCGATGCCGAAGCGCAGCTTCAGAACCTTCTCCTCACGGGGGGTCAGGGTGGACAGAACATCCACCAGCTGCTCCTTCAGCAGGGTGAAGGAAGCGGCCTCGGAGGGCTCGGAAGCGTCCTCGTCGGGGATGAAGTCGCCCAGGTGGGAGTCTTCCTCCTCACCGATGGGGGTCTCCAGGCTGACGGGTTCCTGAGCGATCTTCAGGATCTCACGGACCTTGTCCACGGGCATGTTCATCTCCTCAGAGATTTCCTCGGGGCTGGGGTCGTGGCCCAGCTCCTGGAGGAGTTGACGGGAGACACGGATGACCTTGTTGATGGTCTCCACCATGTGGACGGGGATACGGATGGTTCTGGCCTGGTCTGCAATGGCACGGGTGATGGCCTGACGGATCCACCAGGTGGCATAGGTGGAGAACTTGTAGCCCTTGGTGTAGTCGAACTTCTCGACGGCCTTGATGAGGCCCAGGTTACCCTCCTGGATCAGGTCCAGGAAGAGCATGCCGCGGCCCACGTAGCGCTTGGCGATGGAGACCACCAGACGCAGGTTTGCCTCGGCCAGGCTCTGCTTGGCCCGCTCACCGGCCTTGATGAGCTTCTGCATCTCGCGGCGTGCCTCTTCGGGCAGCTCGATGCCCTCGGCCTCCATCTCCTCCAGCTGGGCCTTGGCCTCCTGACCGGCCACCATGGCCTGAGCCAGAGCAACCTCCTGCTCGCTGGTGAGCAGATCCACCTTACCGATCTCCTTTAAGTACATACGAACGGGATCGTCGATGCCGAAGGAGTCCACCAGGGTGTTGGGGTCCACGATCTCCTCCTCGGGGATCTCCTCGATCTCCTCCAGGGGAGGCATGCCGTCGTCGCCGGTCAGGTCGGGCAGATAAGCCTCACCGGCGGTGTCGATACCCATGTTCTCCAGGATGTCGTAGATCTTATCCATCTGCTCGGAGTCCAGGGCCACCTCTTCCAGGGCTTCCATGATCTCGCCGGCCACCATGCGGCCCTTCTTCTTGCTCTTTTCCAGGGTCTCGGCCAGCTTTTCTGCGCCGGGGGTGCCGGCCACGATCTTCAGCAGTTCTGCCTTACCGGCCTGGATCTGCTCCTCGGTGACGTGGATCAGCTTACCACCCTTGTCGCGCTTGTTGTCCTGTGCTTTCTTTTCGCTCATGGCATCCATCTCCTACTTTCATATGCTTTTCTTTTGTCTCAGTTTATCCCGAAGGGCCAGCAGGTCGGTTTCGTCGCTGACCTGCCGCTTCATCCCTTCGGCCTCTAAAATGGCCCGGTAATCGGCCATGGCTTTGGTTCCTTGTTCCAGGGCTTCCGGCTGGCGTAAGATCTCGGCCAGAAGCTCGATCTCCTCCCGTTCCAGCTCTCCTTCCAGCATGCCCAGCTGGATGGCTCGGCCCTCCAACAGCCGCCTTCGCAAGACGGCGTAGATTTTTCCTAAGTATTGGGAGGAAAAGTGTTGCGGTTCCAGGCCGGCGGTCTCCCGAATGAGGGAGCCGTCCAGCATCAGCAGCCGCAGGATGCCCTCCTCCGCCCGGGCGGACCGGGTGTTTTCGTAGCGCATCTGCCTTGCCTTGGGCTGGACCTGGGTCACCGGGGTCATGTCCCGGCGGTTCTGTTTCTTTCTGGCGGCCCACACCTTGGAATTTCTGGCCCGCTGGATCTCCTGAAGGAGGGCAGGTTTTCCGATCCCGGTGAGCTCGGCCACCTGCCCGGCATAGACCTCCCGCTCCACAGGGCTGTCCAGTCCGGCCAACATCCCGGCAGACTCCCGGGCGAACTCGGTCTTCTGGACGGGGTCATTCAAATCGTATTTACTCTGGATCTGTCGCAGGTTGTACTCCACATAGTTCTCTGACTGGTCCAGAAGCCGGGAGAACGCGTCCGGCCCGAACTTTCGTATGAACTCATCCGGGTCCTTGGCCCCGTTCACCCGGAGGACCCGGACCTTCAGTCCGGTCTTTTCCAGAAGGGGGATGGCCCGGTTGGCCGCCTGGATGCCGGCGGTGTCGGCATCGTAGCAGATGACCACTTCCTTGGTGAACCGGGACAGGAGCTTGGCGTGGTCTGCCGTGAGGGCGGTGCCCAGGCTGGCCACGGCGCAGTCGAACCCTGCCTGGTAGAGGGCTATGGTGTCCATATAACCCTCGGTCAGGACGATCCGCCCCAGCTTGGTGGTCTTGGCCAGGTTCAGGGCGAAGAGATTGCGGCTCTTGTTAAACACCGGGGAGTCCGGCGAGTTCAGGTATTTGGGGGTGGCGTCACCCAAAACACGACCGCCGAAGCCGATCACATCCCCCCGCAGGTCGATGATGGGGAACATGACCCGGTTGCGGAACCGGTCATAGATGCTGCCCTTCTGGTTGCTGACGGCAAGGCCTGCGTCCAGCAGGTCCCGCTTGTCAAAGCCCTTCTGGGCCATGGCCTTGATGAGGCTGTCCCAGCTCTCCGGGGCAAAGCCCAGGCCGAACCGGGTCATGATACCCTTGGACAGGCCGCGGTTTCTCAGGTAGTCCAGACCCTCCCGGCCCACAGGGCTGTGGAGCTGGCTGTGGAAGAACCGGGCGGCTTCCTTGTTCAATGCCAGGAGTTTGGCCCGCTTTCGGCGGCTGGAGTCGTCCATGTCCCGCTCGGGAAACTCCATCCCCGCCCGCTTGGACAGGAGGCGGACGGCATCCACATAGGGCAGGTTTTCCAGCTCCATCACGAAGGAGATGACGCCCCCGCCCTTGCCGCAGCCGAAGCAGTGGTAGAGCTGCCGGTCAGGCAGCACATGGAAGGAGGCGGTTTTCTCCCCGTGGAAGGGGCACAGGCCCCAGTAGCTGCCCCCCTTGGGGGTGAGGCTGACATAGTCAGAGACCACATCCACGATGTCGCTCCGAGCCACCAGCTCGTCCAAAAAGGCGGATGGGATGGCCATGTCTCTCACTCCTTTCCTGAGGGTAGGGATTCGGTTTACTTCACGGCCCAGGCCAGAGGAATAAAGGCCTGTCCGTACTTTTCCACGGCGTAGTTGTCGGTCATGCCGGCAATGTAGTCGCAGACCGCCCGGTCCACGCCCTCCCGGATCCGGATATCCTGATAGTCCGGGGGAAGCTTGTCCGGGTCTTTTCGGTAGTACTCATAGAGGCGGGCGATGAGATCCTGGGCCTTGGTTTCCTCCCCCTTGGCCCGGGGATTCCGATAGACAGCCTCGAACATGAAGGCGCGAAGACGGGTCATAGCGGTGCCGCACTCCGGGGACTGGCAGATCTCTGCCTTCCCCTGGCTGGCCATGACCACGTCGGACACCAGGGTGTCGATGCGGCCCCCGTGGGTAAAGCCCAGGATCTGAGAAATATCCAGGGGGATGTCCATGGGGTATATGATGCCCCCGCGCATGGCATCGTCAATGTCGTGGTTGATGTAGGCGATCTTATCAGCCAGACGGACCACCTGCCCCTCCAGGGTCTCGGCTTTTTGGGATCCCGTGTGGCAGAGGATGCCCTGACGGACCTCATAGCAGAGGTTCAGACCCTCGCCGCCGTTTTCCAGCCGCTCCACCACCCGCAGAGACTGCTCGTTGTGGCGGAAGCCCCCGGGAAGGATCTCGTTCAGGACCCGCTCTCCGGCGTGGCCGAAGGGGGTGTGGCCCAGGTCGTGGCCCAAGGCAATGGCCTCGGCCAGATCTTCGTTCAGGGCAAGACCCCGGGCAATGGTCCGGGAGATCCGGGCCACCTCCAGGGTGTGGGTCATGCGGGTGCGGTAATGATCTCCCTCAGGCTGGAGAAAGACCTGGGTCTTGTGCATGAGCCGTCGGAAGGACTTGGAGTGGACGATCCGGTCAATGTCCCGCTGGTAGCAGGTGCGGATGTCGCAGGGTTTCACGGGCCGCTGACGGCCTTTGGAGGCCGTGGACAGGGCGGCGAAGGGCGATAAGGTCTGCTGTTCCCGTGCTTCGGTTCTCTCTCGCAGGGTCATGGGCTGCCTCCCTTCCTCCCCAAAAGGGGAAACTCGTGGTCTTCTTTTTCTATATACGCAGACAGCAGAAAAAATCCTGCTGGTATTCTCAACTTTTTTCGCTTAATTTTCCACCGGGGCGGCCTTGAAGACCTCGCCCAGCTTTTCGGCAGCGATCTGCCCGGCGGTGAGTTCGGTGATGCGAGCCTCGTAACCCTCCCAGTTCTCTGCTGGAAGGAGGGCGTAGATGCGGACATCTGCCCCGTACTCGATCTCACCCAGGATGCTCTGGGCGGCGGCCACCTCCAGCTTCATGCGCTCCAGAAGGTTATAAGGGCAACTAACCGCCGTTTCCGCCCACTGGCGGACCACGGAGATGCCGGCCTCGGTGAGGGTGTCCTTGGCGGACTTGGTATAGGCACGAACCAGACCGCCGGTGCCCAGAAGGATGCCGCCAAAATACCGGGTGACCACGCAGCAGACGTTTTCCACCCCGGCCCGGGTGAAAACTTCCAGCATGGGCTGACCAGCGGTACCCTGGGGCTCACCGTCATCGGAGTAGCGGACGATGTTCCCCTCCCGGATGATGTAGCACCAGCAGTTGTGGCGGGCGTCGTAGTACTTGGACTTCATCTCGGCAATCCACATGCGGGCTTCCTCCTCGCTCTCCACCCGCCAGATGTGGCCGATGAAGCGGGAGCGTTTTTCCACAAATTCCGTCTCACAGTCCCGCCCGGGGACGTAATACTCCTGTGCCATGGCTTAGTCCTCCCAGAATTCCTTGGGCTGGGTCCAGCCGTCGATGATGTAGTCCTTCACCTGGCCCACAGTCTTTTCCGAGCAGACGGCCACCACCTGGATGGCGGCGTCATACTCCACGCTCTCCACCTTGGCGTCCCGGTAGAGCATCTCCAGGATGCCGCCCTTGTCGTAGGGCAGGGCCAGGGTGACCCGGTAGAAGCCGGTGTCCAGCCGCTTGCCGATCATGGCCAGCAGGTCATCCAGGCCCTCCTTGGTCTTGGCGGAGATGGAGACGATATCCTCGCCGTGGGGCTTGATGTCCCCCACATAAACGTCAGATTTATTAAACACGTCAATGCGGGGGGTAGTGGCTGCCCCCAGCTGCTCGATGAGCTTTTCCACCACGGCTGCCTGCTCCCGCCACTCAGGGTTAGAGGCGTCGATCACGTGGAGGATCAGGTCGGCAAAGGCCAGCTCCTCCAGGGTGGCCTTGAAGGCCTCCACCAGGTGGTGGGGAAGCTTGCGGATGAAGCCGACGGTGTCGGAGATGAGGACGGTGAGGGTGTCCGAGATCTCCAGGTTTCGGGTGGTGTTATCCAGAGTATCAAAGAGCCGGTTGCGGGCAGGAATGCCTGCTCCGGTGAGGGCGTTTAGCAGGGTGGACTTGCCTGCGTTGGTGTAGCCCACGATGGCCACCACGGGGACCTCGTTCTTCTCCCGGCGGTCACGCTGGACGGCACGGACCCGTCGGACTTCCTCCAGGTCCTCAGCCAGCTTGGCGATCTTTCGGCGGATGTGACGGCGGTCGGTCTCCAGCTGGGTCTCACCAGGGCCACGGGTACCGATGGGGGACTTGCCACCGGAGGCGGTCTGGCGGACCAGATGGCCCCACATACCCGTCAGACGGGGCAGCAGGTACTTATACTGGGCCAGCTCCACCTGAAGACGGCCCTCACGGGTCCGGGCCCGCTGGGCGAAGATGTCCAGGATGAGACCGGCGCGGTCGATGACCTGGACCCCGATGTCCTCGGTAAGGACTCTCTGCTGAGAGGGAGAGAGCTCGTTGTCGAAGACCACCATGTCGGCCCCCTGGGCCTGAACCAGTTCCTTGACCTCCCAGACCTTGCCCTCACCGATGAAGGTGCGGGCCTCAGGGGTGTCTCGGTTCTGCAGGACCATGCCCACAGATTCGCCGCCGGCGGTCTCCACCAGGGCGGCCAGCTCCTCCAGGGAGGTCTCGGTGGCGTTATCCTCCCGGGGCAGGCTGTAGGCGCTCAGGCCCACCAGGACGCAGCGGTTTCTGGCCTCGTCCATGTGCACGTTGTGTTTGTCGATCATGGGGATCCTCCTTTGTGGAGCGTCTTTTTCGGGTCACTTCACCAGCACTTTGGTGATCTCCCCGATATACATCCGGTGATAGTCGTTCTGTTCGTAGTGTTCCAGCCCGCAGGGGTCCATGTGGGCCGGGTCTAAATCATTCCAGTAGAGTTTTTTGCACACCAGGACTAGGTCAGCCTCCTGGATGTAGGGGGCCTCCTCCCCGGCCATAGCCACGTGGAAGGCGCAGTGGGTGAACTTATCCTCATCCCGACCGCTGGCCGTGCCGCAGTAAGCCAGTTCCTTCCGCCAGTCCTCCCCAAAGAAGGACAGGGTAAAGTGAGAGGTGTTCTCGATAAACTCATAGGTGTATCGCTGGGGGCGCACATAGATGGTGGCCACATTTTTATTCCACAAGACACCCAGGCCGCCCCAGCTGGCGGTCATGGTGTTGCAGTCGTCCTGGGTGCCGGCGGTGATGAGGGTCCACCGGTCGTCAAAAAGGGAAAAGACGTTTCCCTGTAATTCCTTGGGGTCAAGTTCCTGAAACATGGTCGTTCCTCCTGTTCTGGGGCCTTCTGCCCCCTCCAGTATATGCAGGGAGCTCTGGTCAGGATGCAGTGCTAGGGAAGACCCCAGACCCGTTTTCGAGCCTTTGGACCTTCCCTGTGTGGGCCTGCTTTTCATACGCAAAAACCCGTGCCGAAAAACGGCACGGGTCCGAAGCCAAGATTATCAGTTCTCTAAACCGAACTTCTTGTTGAAGCGGCTGACGCGACCGCCAGTATCCACCATCTTCTGCTTACCGGTGAAGAAGGGGTGACACTTAGAGCAAACTTCTACGCGGATATCGCCCTTAGTAGATCTTGTCTCGATAACGTTACCGCAAGCACAACGGATAGTAGCCTGCTCGTACTTGGGATGGATGCCTTCCTTCATGAGTGTTCACCTCTTTCTGAAAATCAAAAATAAGTACGCTTTCTAAGCGCATACAGTATATTACCACTTTCGCCCGAAAAAAGCAACTCTTTTTTTCGGAAAAATTTTAAAAATTTTCACTTAATCTGGTAGTGTCACCCCGGTGTTGGGACGCAGGAACCACAAAATACGGCGGGTGACCTTCTTGCCGGTGAGTTCCTCCAGGGCATAGGCATAGGCTGCCAGCTGTCCCCGGTACTGCTCTGCCCGCTCCGGCGCTTCAGCGGCCGAGACCCGGTCTGTCTTGAAGTCCACGATGGTGATGCCGTCCAGCCGCTGGAACCAGCAGTCGATGACACCCTGAAGAAGGACTTCCTCCCCTTCCGGCACTTCTGGGTAGAACTTGTGGGCGGGTGCCAGGATGGAGAAGGGGTACTCCCGGTGGAGGTCGGCGCTCTCCCGCAGTTCCCGGCCCAGGTCAGAGCCAAAGAACCGAACCATGGCGTGTACATCCACCGCTTTGGCCTGCTGCTCCGTGAGATACTCCTGAGAAACCAGCCGGACCAGTTCCTCTCTGATCTCCTCCACAGTTCCAGTCCTGTCCAGGCGGACACACTGCATGGCGGTGTGGAGGGCAGAGCCCTTCTGGGCAGCCGTCAGGCCCAGCTCCTCCTGGGCGAACTGCGGTCGGTAGAAAGGCTTGGGTTCCTGTGGGACACCACGGTTCAGCAGGAAGGCCCCAGGGGTCTCCTCCTGGCCCTGGACCTGGGTGGCTGTCACCTTGGCCGGGGTGGCCGCTGAACGGCTGTGAGGGTACTGCCAGGTCAGGTCGGCCAGAAGGGCATCCAGGTCGAACCTCTCCCCTTCCTCCTGCCGGATAGTCTCCCGGCGGGTGATCTCCTCCGACACGGCCCCGCTGTGGTAGCGGATGACCCAGGGAGGTCCGTACTTGCCGGGTACCGAAGCCCCCATTCCCCCAGCCGCCTGTCGGAGGGCATCTCCTTCCGGACGAGCCAGAGCCGTGAGAAGGAGCCATTGTCCCACACTGGAACTGGCCACCAGCACACGAGGGTCGGCTGGGCAGGATACGCTGTCAGCCAGGTTTTTCAAATCCGAGGGACCGTAGGCCAGGGAGTGGGTCATGATGAGCTTTTCCTTGGCACGGGTCATGGCCACGTACAGTAGGCGCATCTCCTCGGCCATCATCTCCCGGCGGAGAGCCAGGGCAACGCCCGTCCGGGCCAGGGTGGAAAACTCCACGTTGGTCTCCCGGTCCAGGCCCTTGGCTCCCAGACCCAGCTTGGGGTGGAAGAGGACGGGCTTCATCATGTCGTTCTGGTTGAACCGACGGCCCAGGCCGCACAGGAAGACCACAGGGTATTCCAGGCCCTTGGACCGGTGGATGCTTAAAATCTTCACGCCCTCGCTCTCCTTGGAGGGGACGAATGCCGAGCGAAGACCGCCGCTCTCCTGGACCCGGTCCAGGTGGAGAAGAAAGCCAAAGAGGCCCTTGTGGCCGGTGCCCTCAAAGCGGCGGGCCAGCTCGTAAAAGGCCAGCAGGTTTTCCCGGCGCTTCTCCCCTCCGGGCATGGCGGCGAAGATTTCCAACAGGTCGGTCCGGCGGTACAGGTCCCATAAAAGCTGATGGCTGGACTTCTCTCCCACGCCAAAGCGAAGGGCTTCCAGGTCGGTCAGGAAAGCCTGACAGTCGGTCTGTCCCCCTTCGGCCGCGGCGCAAAGGGCAGTGTAGAAGTCTCCCTCAGACCCGGCCCGAATTTCGGCCAGACGGTCCCCGGTAAACCCGCAGACGGGAGAGCGCAGGACGGCCAGCAAGGGAATGTCCTGCCGGGGATTGTCCATGATTTGGAGCCAGGACAGGGCCACAGAAATTTCCGTGGTCTGGAAGAAGTCTCCTCCCTCCTCAGCAGACCAGCCCACCCCCTGCTCCTCCAAAGCCAAGGTATAGAAGGGACGAACCGGGCCAGGAGACCGCAGGAGGATGGCAATATCGTCCGGCCGAAGGGGACGGGTCCCCCCTGCCCCGTCGGACACAGGGAACTGGCTGTCCAGAAGGGCCCTGATCTCCTTGGCCACAAACCGGGCTTCCAGGTAGTTCTTGTTCTGCTTGTCCTCCAACAGGGCCGGGTCTTCCGAGAAGTCCAGCACGTGGAACTCGGTCTGGTATCCCGTCCCCTCCGGGAAGGTTCCCCCGGGGTATAGGGCTTCCTCGTCGGTGTAGTCCATCTCACCCAGTTCCCTGGACATGATGTTCCGGAAGAGGTCGTTAGCAGCCTCCAGGACTTCCGGACGGGAACGGAAGTTTTTGGACATGGTGATCTTTCGGTCCTCCCCCGGCTGGGCTTCCGTCCAGGGGGCAAAGGTCCGGTATTTCTCTAAAAATATGGTGGGGTCGGCCAAGCGGAACCGGTAGATGGACTGCTTCACGTCACCCACCATGAAGAGGTTTCTGCCCTCATCCG
>JAFYPT010000110.1 GCA_017547425.1 Ruminiclostridium sp. | reverse complement strand
GAAAATGTTGGCCGAACGCTGGGCGATAGGCTCGTAGTGGGCCTTCTTCACCACAGCACGGTATGCAGGACGCATGATGCGCTTGCCGGTGAGGACCTCCTCGATGCGGTTGGCGCACCAACCGGCGATACGGGCGGAGGCAAAGATGGGGGTGAACACGTCCTGGGGAATGCCCAGCATGGAATAGACCATACCGGAATACATATCCACGTTGGCACACATGGGGATGCCGTCCTTCCGGCGTTCCTGGATCATGGGCAGACCCAGCTCCTCGATCTTCTGCAGCAGGCGGAAGTCGTCGCCATAGCCCTTCTGCTCGGCGATGTTCTGGGCGTACTTCTTGATGAGGACGGCACGGGGGTCGGAGATGGTGTAGACCGCATGGCCCAGGCCGTAGAGCTTGCCGGACTTGTCGCCAGCCTCCTTGTTCAGGAGCTTATTCAGATAGTCCTTGATGGAGCCGTCGTCCTTGGGGTCCACGTTCTGCTTCACGTAGTTGAACATCTCCATAACCTTGGCGTTGGCACCGCCGTGGAGGGGACCCTTCAGGGAGCCCACCGCACCGGCAATGGCACTGTAGGTGTCGGTACCGCTGGAGGACAGGGCACGGCAGACGAAGGTGGAGTTGTTACCGCCGCCGTGCTCGGCATGGATCATCAGCATGATGTCCAGCAGATGGGCCTCTTCCTCGGTGTAGTTCTTGTGGTTGCGGACCATACGCAGGAAGTTCTCTGCAGTGGAGAGGTTCTCCTTGGGGTAGTGGATGTGCAGGGAGCGGCCCTCGAAGTAATGACGCTTGACCATGTAGGCGTTGGCCACGATGGAGGGGAAGGCACCGATGAGCTTCACCGACTGGAGAAGCAGGTTCTCCACGGAAGTGTCATCGGGGTTATCGTCGTAAGAATACAGGGAGAGGACGCTGCGGGCCAGCTTGTTCATGATGTCCTTGGAAGGACTCTTCATGATCATATCCTCGGTAAAGCCCTTGGGCAGGAACTTGGCCTGGTTCATGATCTCGGTGAAACGGGCCATTTCAGAGGTGGAAGGCAGATGACCCATGAGCAGCAGGAAGGCCACCTCTTCAAAGCCGAAGGTGTTTGCCTTCTGGTGGGCCTCTACGATCTCGCTGAGTTCGATGCCGCGGTAGTACAGCTGACCGGGCACGGGCACACGAACGCCGTCCTCGATCATATAACCCAGAACGGAACCAACCTTGGTGATGCCGATGGGCACACCGGTGCCGTCGGCGTTACGCAATCCTCGCTTCAGGTCTCCCCGAAGATAGGCTTCGTCGATCCGATACTCATTTTCAATATGTTGGCGCAGGGAACCTGTATACTGTTCAAGGATCCCGGGGTCCTGGGTATTGTAATTCATCATGGGCTTGGTTCCCCTTTCGTAAGATTTGTAACAATAGGACAACGGGCGGGTCTGCGCCCCCGCCCGTCCATTTACATGCAAGATGATTATACCTCTCTTTCGTGGGTAATGCAAGAATAATTTCTATATTCAACCATCTTTTGGATATACTCACCATTGTCTTGCATAATTTGATGCATTTTCGTTCACCCTGCAAGAAGTTTCAAACTTCCTTCTTTTTTCATTGCTTCTTGGCGGGTTTGTGTTATACTTTAACGTAGCACAGCATTCGACCTTTTGTGCCTCTTTACAATCATTCTCCCAAGAAAGGGTGACCATACTATGATCAAGTTACACGAAACCGGTGCCTTCTGGCAGAACGGCGCCCCTGTCCCCGCATCCATCGCCTCTCCCGCCGACCGGGAAAAGACCATCGCTTACCAGATCTTCCGTCAGCACAACATCCGAGAGGAGGCCGGTCAGCTCCACCTGAAGTTTGACAGCCTCATCTCCCACGACATCACCTATGTGGGCATCATCCAGACCGCCAAGGCCTCCGGCCTCACCGAGTTCCCCGTCCCCTACGTGATGACCAACTGCCACAACAGCCTGTGCGCCGTGGGCGGCACCATCAACGAGGACGACCACGTCTTCGGTCTGTCCGCTGCCATGAAGTACGGCGGCAACTTCGTCCCCGCCAACCAGGCCGTCATCCACCAGTACGCCCGGGAAATGATGTCCGGCTGCGGCCGCATGATCCTGGGCTCCGACAGCCACACCCGCTACGGCGCTCTGGGTACCATGGGCGTGGGCGAGGGCGGTCCCGAGATCGTCAAGCAGCTGCTGAAAAACACCTACGACATCGCCGCCCCCCAGGTGGTCCTGGTCTACCTGACCGGTGAGCCCGCCCAGGGCGTGGGTCCCCACGATGTGGCCATCGCCCTCTGCGGCGCCACCTATAAGAACGGCTTTGTGAAGAACAAGGTCCTGGAGTTCTGCGGCCCCGGCATCAAGAACCTGCCCATGGACTACCGCATCGGTATCGATGTCATGACCACCGAGACCGCCTGCCTGTCCTCCATTTGGGAGACCGACGGCGCAGTGGAAGAATACCTGGCCATCCACGGCCGCCCCGAAACCTATCGGGAGCTCCACCCCTACGAGGGCGCTTACTACGACAGCATGATCACCATTGACCTGTCCAAGATCGAGCCCATGGCTGCTCTCCCCTTCCACCCCTCCGAGGCTTACACCATCCGGGAACTGACGGAAAACGCCGGCGACATCTTCCGGGAAGTGGAAAAGCAGGCCGCCGAGCAGTTCGGCGGTCAGGTGGAGCTGAAGCTGACCGACAAGTTGGTGAACGGCAAGATCGTGGTGGACCAGGGTGTCATCGCAGGCTGCGCCGGCGGTATGTACGACAACATCGCCGAGGCCGCCGCCATCCTGGAAGGCCATGACGTGGGCAGCGGCTACTTCTCCCTGTCCATCTATCCCCCCTCCGTCCCCGTGAACCTGGAGCTCATCCACAACGGGGTTCAGCAGTCCCTGCTGGAGGCAGGCGCCCTCTTTAAGCCCTGCTTCTGCGGCCCCTGCTTCGGCGCCGGCGACGTCCCCGCCAACAACGGCCTGTCCATCCGCCACACCACCCGCAACTTCCCCAACCGCGAGGGTTCCAAGCCCGGCGACGGCCAGCTGGCCGGTGTTGTCCTGATGGACGCCCGCTCCATCGCCGCCACCGCCCGGAACCACGGCGTTCTGACCCCCGCCACCGAGGTCTCCTACGTCCAGCCTAAGCAGGGCAAGCGGACCTTCGACCAGCGGGTCTACGACCGCCGGGTCTACTTCGGCTACGAGAAGCCCCAGGCCGACTACGAACTGAAGTTCGGCCCCAACATCGCCGAGTGGCCCGAGATCCCCGCCCTGGCTGACAACATGCTCATGCAGGTGGCCTCCGTCCTGCGGGATCCCGTCACCACCACCGACGAGCTGATCCCCTCCGGTGAGACCTCCTCCTACCGCTCCAACCCCATGAAGCTGGCCTCCTTCGCCCTGTCTCGCCGGGACCCCGACTACGTCCCCCGTGCCCTGGCCACCCAGGAGATGGAGAAGACCCGTCAGGCCGGTCAGGCTGCTCCTGCTGTGAAGGCCGCTCTGGAGGCTCTGGGTCTGGCCGACGAAGCTCTGGCCAACACCCAGATCGGCTCCGTCCTCTTCGCCAACAAGCCCGGCGACGGCTCCGCCCGTGAGCAGGCCGCTTCCTGCCAGCGAGTGCTGGGCGGCTGCGCCAACATCTGCTACGAGTTCGCCACCAAGCGGTACCGCTCCAACTGCGTCAACTGGGGCATGATGCCCTTCACCCTGGCCGAGGATGCTGAGTTCCCCTGCCAGCCCGGGGACTTCATCTATGTGCCCGACATCAAGGCCAAGGTCCTGGCCGGGGACGATACCTTCCCCGCCAAGGCGGTCACCGCTGAGGGCGTGAAGGACATCACCTTCTATTTAAAGAACACCACCGGCGAGGAGCGGGAACTGCTGCTCACCGGCTGCCTCATGAACCACTACGCCGCCCAGAACCAGTAAGGGGGAAGCCACCATGGAAAAGATCAAAATGCCCAACCCCATCGTGGAGATCGACGGCGACGAGATGACCCGGGTCCTCTGGGCCATGATCAAAGAAGAACTTATCAAGCCCTTCGTGGAACTGAACACCGAGTACTACGACCTGAGCCTGCCCAACCGGGATGCCACCGACGACCAGGTAACCGTCCAGGCCGCCGAGGCCATCAAGCGCCTCCACGTGGGCGTTAAGTGCGCCACCATCACCCCCAACCTCCAGCGGATGGAGGAATACAACCTGAAGCAGATGTGGAAGTCCCCCAACGCCACCATTCGCGCGGCTCTGGACGGCACGGTTTTCCGTGCCCCCATCCTGCTCTCCAACGTCCAGCCGGTGGTCTCCTGCTGGAAGAAGCCCATCACCATCGCCCGCCACGCCTACGGCGACATCTACAAGGCCGTGGAGTACCGGGTCCCCGGGGCGGGCAAGGCCGAGCTGGTCTTCACCGACGAAAACGGCAACGAGACCTCTCGCCAGACCATTTTTGAGTTCAAAGGCCCTGGTGTCATCCAGGGTATGCACAACCGGGATGCTTCCATCCTCTCCTTCGCCCGGAGCTGCTTCACCTATGCCCTGGCGGTAGGTCAGGACCTGTGGTTTTCCACCAAGGACACCATCTCCAAGGACTACGACCAGACCTTCAAGCTCCTCTTCCAGAAGGTTTACGAGGAGGAGTTCCAGGCTCAGTTCGAAGCCGCCGGTCTCAACTACCGCTACGCCCTCATCGACGACGTGGCCGCCAAAGTCATCCGCTCCCAGGGTGGTATCATCTGGGCCTGCAAGAACTACGACGGCGACGTGATGAGCGACCTGATCGCTGCCGCCTCCGGTTCCCTGCCCATGATGACCAGCGTGCTGGTGAGCCCCGACGGGAACTTCGAGTACGAAGCCGCCCACGGCACCATCACCGACCACTACCGCCGCTACCAGAAGGGCGAGGCCATGTCCTCCAACCCTCTGGCCACCATGGCCGCCTGGGCCGGCGCCCTGAAGAAGCGGGGCGAGCTGGACGGTATCGATGCCCTCATCCGCTTTGCCGACTGCCTGAACCAGGCCGGCATCGACGTGTACGAACAGGGCTACTTCTCCGAAGACCTGGCTATGATCTGCCAGCCGGACGAGTACAAGGAAATGCCCGAGAATTCCAAGATGATGGCCCTCATCCGGGCCAGACTGGAAGAACTTCTGGCTGCATAAAATCCGCCAAGACCGGCAAGGGACCTTCCCTTGCCGGTCTTTTACATCCTCGTCATTTCGCCCACCACAGACCCCTTGCAAACCGACCATATTCGTGATATACTACAAGCAGAACAATGAGCACCTGTCCACACACTCGTCTCACCCAATGTCATCAGGAAAGGAGTCATCCCTATGAAGATCCAATATAAGACTCATATCCCCGTCCCCGCCCGCATCTACACCCACGCGGAGAATCGCATCAACGAGCTGGAGCATCTCTTCTCCGGTATCCCGGAGGCCCATGTGGTCTTTGCCGCCAAGAATGGCATCCACTATGTGGAGCTCACCATCTTCGTTGGCTCCACCGTCTTCCGCACCACCGAAAAGACCGCCGACATGATGATCTCCATCGACGCTGCCGTCTCCTCCATCCGCAAGCAGCTTTATGTCCACAAGGATAAGCTGAAGGAGACCGTGGTGAGCCCCGATGCCTTTGAGAGCGAAGAGGACGAGTTCATCCTGATCCCTGAGGCCGACGACTACAACGCCCCCTCCTTCAAGGTGGTCCGCTCCAAGCAGTTCCCCTTCAACCCCATGCGGGTGGAAGAGGCCATCCTGCAGATGAACCTGATCGGCCACGCCTTCTTTGCCTTCCGCAATGCAGACCGTGACAACGCCTACTCCGTGGTCTATCGCCGCAACGACGGCCAGTATGGTATTCTGACAGACACCTTAAAGTAAACGGGATCCCTCTCCTTTCCAAACCATATTCCGCTAAAAACTTAGGCTGGCAGACACCTGTCTGCCAGCCCTTTTCTATAAGGAGGAACCACAATGCTGAACACTGAGATCCGCCGGGTGGTGGTGGCCGGCGCAGGCACCATGGGTGTCACCCTCACCCGCCTTTTCGCCCAGAGCGGCTACGACGTCACCCTCTGGAACCGCCGCCAGGTGAGCCTGGACAAGGCCATGGACCGCATCCAGGGAGACCTGGCCGTCCTGGCCGATCAGGGCCGTCTGAGCGAAACCCCCGAGGCCGTCACCGGCCGCATCACCTACACCACCGACTTTGCCTGCTATGAGACCGCCGACTTTGTGGTGGAAAACATCGCCGAGGACTTGGCGGTGAAGCAGGAATTCTTCCAGAAGATCTGCCCCCTGGTGCCTGGGAACATCGTCCTGGCCACCAACACCTCCGGCCTGCGGGTCACAGACATCGCCCAGGCCGTCACCAACCCGGAGCGGTTCTGCGGTATGCACTGGTGGAATCCCCCGGACCTGATTCCCCTGGTGGAAGTCACCAAGGGTGATCTCACCGGCGACGAGGCCGCCCAGGTGGTCTATGACATGGCGGTCTCTCTGGAGAAAAAGCCGGTCATCGTAAAAAAGGACATCCTGGGCATCATCGGCAACCGCCTCCAGTACGCCGTCCTCCGGGAAGCCCTCCACATCATCGAGCTGGGGGCCGCCGGTCCCGAGGAAGTGGATGCCGCTATGAAGTACGGTCCCGGCTTCCGGTACTCTGTCCTGGGTCCCCTGGAGACCGTGGACCTGGGCGGACTGGATATCTTCCGGGCCGTGTCCAACTACCTCTTCGCCGACCTAGGGGCAGAGCAGCGCAGCCCCGTCCTCAACGACCTGGCTGACCAGGGCCGTCACGGGGTCAAAACCGGGGCAGGTTTTTATGACTACGGCCCCGAAGAGGGCCAGGAGAAGATCCGCTGGCGGAACGACCTCTTCCAGCGGCAGTGGGACCTGCTGAAGGAGAATCCCTTTAAGAAATGAGAAAATCCGCCGTGTTTGTGCTGCACAAACACGGCGGATTTCATTATTTTAAATCTTTCCCGGTGAGATACTTCCCCATGGGCTTCCACAGGAGGCCAAAGACCACCAGGCACAGGGCAATATCAATAAACATATAGAAGCCGTTATACAGGAAGGAGTAAAACCAGGGGGTGGTCATGGTCATGCCAAAGAAGGCTTCGGGCATATACTGAGCCCAGATGGTGGCCCCCACCACATAGTGGACCAGAAACCGGGCCAGACCGCCCACCAGGGTGCCCAGGAAGATCCCCTTCTCCAGACCCTTGCAGAGGCCCGCCAGACCCAGGGCGGTAAAGGCCACCAGGAAGTCGCCCAGGATGGACTGCCAGCCGATGGCCACGCCACCCTCAAAGATCATCTGGAGGGTGCCGAAGGCCAGACCCTCCACCAGGCCCCACTTCACGCCCCAGCGGACGGCAAAGAGCAGGATGGGCGCCATGGCCAGGTCCACCGAGCCGCCCCAGGGCATCTTCCACAGGGGGATGAGACTCAAAATGGTGGCCATAGCCAGGAGCAGAGCGCCCTCGCTGAGCATGCGTATGTTGTTTCTTTTCATGGTTTTCCTCCTCGCTTTTGAGGAAACTGCGCCAAAAAACAAAGAACCCTCTCAGGTCGGTCTGTCCGTCCTGCGAGGGAATTTCTCTTGGGCATTTCCTACGCCGGCATTATCCGGATCAGGTTCCTGGGTCAGGGCGGCCATACGCCCAATCTCAGCCAGCTTGCGCCAGCACCCCGTATATCACTGCCTGAAACAGGCTTTTTCGGTTCTATTATAGGCCGCCTCACCTGTCTTGTCAAGGCTCCAGTCATTTTTCACGGCAAAAAACACGTTTCACCCTTCAATTTTCATAAGAAAAAAAGACTTTTTTTCTGCAAAAATCTTGTAATTTTCCCGATATACGATATAATATTATCCGCAAAGAGAGCAAACTAAAAAACGGTGGTCGCCAGGTCTGCCCCGGCCGGATGGGAGAGATCCGGATCAAGGGGTTTTCCTGGGATCTGCCGCAAAAAAGGAGTTCACTATAATGGCAAAGTATGTCTACAAATTTACCGAGGGTAACCGCGACATGCGCAACCTGCTGGGCGGCAAGGGTGCAAACCTGGCCGACATGACCCTGGCTGGCATGCCCGTTCCCCAGGGCTTCACCGTTACCACCGAAGCCTGCACCCGTTACTATGATGACGGCCGTGCCATCGCAACCGAGATCCAGGAAGAGATCATGCAGAACCTGACCTGGCTGGAAGAGACCACCGGCAAGAAGTTCGGCGATCCCTCCAACCCCCTGCTGGTTTCCGTCCGTTCCGGCGCTCGTGCTTCCATGCCCGGCATGATGGACACCATCCTGAACCTGGGCCTGAACGACACCGTCGTTGAGGGCTTTGCAGAGTTCACCGGCAACCCCCGTTTCGCTTACGACTCCTACCGTCGCTTCATCCAGATGTTCTCCGACGTCGTTATGGAACTGTCCAAGAAGCGCTTCGAAGAGATCATCGACGATCTGAAGGAGAAGAAGGGCGTTAAGCTGGACGTGGACCTGGACACCGAGGACATGAAGGAACTGGTCACCCGCTTCAAGGCTTTCTACAAGCAGGAGAAGGGCGTCGACTTCCCCGAGGATCCCAAGGTTCAGCTGATGGAAGCAGTCCGCGCTGTTTTCCGTTCCTGGGACAACCCCCGTGCTAACGTTTACCGCCGCATGAACGAGATCCCCTACTCCTGGGGTACTGCCGTTAACGTCCAGTCCATGGTCTTCGGCAACTCCGGCAACAACTCCGGCACCGGCGTTGCGTTCACCCGTAACCCCGCTACCGGCGAGAAGGCTCTGTTCGGCGAATACCTGATCAACGCTCAGGGCGAAGACGTCGTCGCTGGCGTCCGCACTCCCTCCCCCATCTCCGAGCTGGAGAAGGAGATGCCCGAAGTCTACGCTGAGTTCGTGGCCATCGCTAACCGCCTGGAGAAGAACTACAAGGACATGCAGGACATGGAGTTCACCATCGAGAATGGTAAGCTGTACATGCTGCAGACCCGTAACGGCAAGCGTACCGCTGCTGCTGCTCTGAAGATCGCTGTCGACATGGTCGACGAGGGCGAGATCACCGAGGAAGAGGCAGTTCTGCGCGTCGAGCCCAACCAGCTGGACGCTCTGCTGCACCCCACCTTCGATCCCGACTCCCTGGCTGAGGCTACCGTCATCGGCAAGGGCCTGGCTGCTTCCCCCGGCGCTGCTGCCGGCCGTGTCGTCTTCACCGCTGAAGAGGCAAAGGAGTGGGCTGCTAAGGGCGAGAAGGTCGTTCTGGTCCGTCTGGAGACCTCTCCCGAAGACATCGAAGGCATGCAGGTTTCTCAGGGCATCCTGACCGTCCGCGGCGGTATGACCTCCCACGCAGCCGTCGTTGCTCGCGGCATGGGCACCTGCTGTGTCTCCGGCTGCGGCGAGATCACCGTTGACTACGCAGCCAAGCAGTTCACCCTGGGCGGCGCTGTCTACAAGGAAGGCGACTGGATCTCCCTGAACGGTTCCACCGGCGAGATCTTCGCTGGCGCTGTTGCTACCATCCCCGCAAACCCCAACTCCGGCGACTTCGGCCGTCTGATGGGCTGGGCTGACAAGTTCCGCCGCATGCAGGTTTGGACCAACGCTGATAACCCCCGTGACGCTGCTCAGGCTCGTGCCTTCGGCGCTCAGGGTATCGGTCTGTGCCGTACCGAGCACATGTTCTTCGAGGGCGACCGTATCAAGGCTGTCCGTGAGATGATCGTCTCCGAGGACCTGGAGTCCCGTGAAAAGGCTCTGGCTAAGCTGCTGCCCTACCAGCAGAGCGACTTCGAGGGCATCTACGAAGCTATGGAAGGCTGCCCCGTCGTCATCCGTTTCCTGGATCCCCCCCTGCACGAGTTCCTGCCCACCGAGGAAGCTGACATTGTCGAGCTGGCTGGCGAGATGAACATCTCCGTGGACCACCTGAAGGGCATCATCGAAGGCCTGCACGAGTTCAACCCCATGATGGGTCACCGTGGCTGCCGTCTGTCCGTCTCCTACCCCGAGATCGCTAAGATGCAGACCACCGCTGTCATCCAGGCTGCTATCGAGGTCCAGAAGAAGCACCCCGAGTGGAACCTGGTTCCCGAGATCATGATCCCCCTGGTTGGCGAGGTCAAGGAGCTGAAGTACGTCAAGGACGTCGTCGTTGCTACCGCTGACGCTATCATCGCAGCCGCTGGCGTTGAGATGAAGTACATGGTCGGTACCATGATCGAGATCCCCCGTGCAGCTCTGACCGCTGACGAGGTTGCTCAGGAGGCAGAGTTCTTCTCCTTCGGCACCAACGACCTGACCCAGATGACCTTCGGCTTCAGCCGTGACGACGCTGGTAAGTTCCTGAACTACTACTACGACACCAAGATCTACGAGTCCGATCCCTTCGCTCACCTGGATCAGAACGGTGTTGGCAAGCTGGTTGCTATGGCAGCTGAGCTGGGCCGTAAGACCCGCCCCGACATTAGCCTGGGCATCTGCGGCGAGCACGGTGGTGACCCCACCTCCGTCGAGTTCTGCGACAAGGTCGGCCTGAACTATGTTTCCTGCTCTCCCTTCCGTGTGCCCATCGCACGTCTGGCTGCCGCTCAGGCAACCCTGAAGAGCAAGAAGGCATAATTGATTCTTTGTCATGAGGTAACGCCGATTATCCTGTTTCAGACAAGATTCTTTAGCGTCCTCAATATCTAACCCAAAATTTTAAGAGTGACCTTTCACCATTACGGTGCGAGGTCACTCTTTTTATTTTTCTTTTTTGATACGGCACGACACGACCTTGGAATAAGGGATTATTTGTACTTGTTTTCCCCGTTTTACCCCACTTCTCCCCTCTTTTAATGCGAAAAAATTACCTTAGTTCACATTCGATTCTCCAGTCAGAACAAGCTCCTGAACGGTTGAATGTGATATTTTGAGGAAATATCACTTTTGATTTTTGCGAGTGAGACGATAAGCAGACGATAAAGGAAATTACCCTAAACAGGATAAAGAAGAG
>JAFYPT010000109.1 GCA_017547425.1 Ruminiclostridium sp. | reverse complement strand
TACGAGAGCATGGAATCCGGTATGTACTAATATGGGAATGCACAATAAAGAAAATGCAGAAAGATGAATCTATCAGCAAAGATGTGTTAAATAGGCTGAACGATTATTTGAAAGCGTCTGAGCCTGCTGTGTTAGAAATTTAATTATTCCGCGACGTGCGATGTTTCGCACGTCGCGGTTTTTGTTTTTTTGAAGTTTTTCTTATCCATGAGATCAAAAAGTAGATAAATTACCGGCGAAGGGAGAAAAACCGGGGACCTTTGTGGGGAAAGTCTCCCTCTTTCCCCATCCACCCTCCGACAGGCTTTTTTTCCTCCGGTACGTATAATCGGGACACAACGAGCATAGGCTGACCGATTACGGAACTGGGAGGGATGGTTATGGCAACCAAAGAGAAGACGGGGGACAAGCAGTTGTTTTATCCCCGGGGGGATTCGGTGCGGCTTTCCCGCAGGGCCTTTCTGCGGACAGCAGAGACGGCGGTGGGATTCTTGCTGGGGGGCATCCTGGCCGGGGCGGAGCTGTTTGGGCTGTACACCCCCTTCGGGGTGGCGGCGGTGGCTGCATCTGGGTCGGGGTTCACCGGGTTTTCTACCCTGGCGGGGGCCTGTTTGGGATATCTCTGTCTGGAGGGTCTCACCGATGGGATGCGGTATGCCGCCGCTGCCATCCTGACCTATTCGGTGGCCTTTGCCTTCTACGACACCCGGATCTATCGGCAGGGGTGGTTCATGCCAACCATTGCCGCCCTCCTCAGCGCCGCCACAGGCATCGTCTGTCGGGCAGGGGAGGGCTGGTACGGGGAGGACCTGGTCTTTTTCGTCACCGAGGTCGTACTGACTGGCGGGGCGGCCTGGTGCTACGCCATCCTCTTTGACCAGTGGCCCCAGACCCTGGAGGGGCTGAATCACCTCACCCCCAAGCAGGGAGCAGGGGTCCTGATGTTGTCCGGGACCATTCTCATGGCCCTGGGCCGGGTGGAGATTCTGGAGAGTTTCTCCATGGGCCGCCTCCTGGCAGGGGTGTGCATCCTGCTGGCCGCCCGCCGTGGAGTGGGCGAGGGGGTCCTGGTGGGGGCCTGTGGCGGAGTGGCTCTGGATCTGGCCGCCGGGGACGACCCGGTGTGCAGCATGATTTACACCCTGGCGGGTCTGGCCTGCGGTCTGTGCTGGGCCCGGCGGAAAGCGGTGGCTGGGGGTGTCTATGTCCTGGCCGTCGTTGTGGGGGCTCTGTGGACCTGGGACGGCGGTCTGCGGCTGGGTCTTCCCGTGGAGGCCCTCCTGGGTGCTCTCCTCTTCCTGTTCCTCCCCTGGGGCAGGGAGAAGCCCCAGGAGCGAGGGAAGGGCGTTCTGGCCCTAACCAGCGGCGAGCTGGAGCCGCTTCGTCAGACGGTGTCCCGGCGGATGGAGGAGATGGCCGGGGCCTTCCACAGCCTGTCCGACAGCGTGAAAGAGACCCTTTCTCCCCAGGCGGTCAACCCCCAGGACCCTTCGGAGATCTTCACCCGGACGGCTGACCGGGTCTGCCTGAAGTGCGTCCTCCGGGGGAACTGCTGGCAGAAGGACTATGAGGACACCCGGGGGGCCTGCAACGATGCTACCCGCCCCATGTTGGACCGGGGCCGCGCCCTGGCCACCGATTTTGCCGGTCATTTTTCCAGCCGGTGCATCCGCTTCCCGGAGTTTCTGGGGGAGGTCAACCGCCAGCTCACCGCCTATCTCCGGCGGCGGCAGGCCCTTCGCAGGACCTGGGAGACCCGGCAGGCTTTGTGCAGTCAGTATGAGCGCCTGGACCAGTTCATGGCCCGGGCGGCCACCCAGCTGTCGGCCGAGCTCACCCCCGATCTGCCCCGGCAGGACAAGCTGAACGCCTTCCTGCGGAGCATGAACCTGGGGCCGGGGCTGGTGTACTATGACCAGGTCGGACGGCTCCGGGCGGAGACCCCTTACGCCGAGGAGCTGGGGACCAAACCCGTCCGCCGCCAGCTGGGGGAAATTCTGGGCACACCCCTCCGGGAGGGGGAGGTCCAGAACGGTCGGATGGTCTTCCTCCAGGCCGAGACTTTCCGGGCCTCTGCTGCCATTGCCGGGGCGGCCCGGACTGGGGAGGGGGTCAGCGGCGACACGGGGAACTGGTTCCGCCGGGAGGACGGCCTTCTCTTCCTTCTGCTGTGCGACGGTATGGGCAGCGGCTATGGGGCCAAGGAGGAGAGCGCCCAGGGGGTCCGCCTCCTGGAGAGTTTCCTCCGGGCGGGGATGGACCCGGACCAGGCGGTGGAGACGGTGTCCTCAACCCTGGCCCTTCGGGGGGACACGGGAGCCAGCACCACCATCGACCTCCTCTCCGTGGACCTCTACACCGGCCGGTGCCGGATGCTCAAGCAGGGGGCGGCGCCCACTTATATTCGCCGGGGGGATAAGATTCGGGTGGCCGGGGGGACCTCTCTCCCGGCGGGTCTGGTGACCGGGGCCGCTGCACGGCCTGACAGCCACTCCCTCCGGGGAGAAGCGGGGGACTGGATTATCCTCCTCACCGACGGCATTCTCTGCGGACGGGAGGATGGGTGGCTTCAGGAGCTTCTGTTGGGCTACCGGGGGGTGGAGCCCGGGGAGTTGGCAGGGAAGGTCCTGGGGGCCTCTCAGGACCTCTGGGAGGGGGAGGACGATGCCACGGTGATCGCCCTCCGGCTGGAGGAGAACCTCCTCTAAAGACCTTGCGGATGTTTCTCCAATATGGTATTCTAGTTGCGACTGGTTTCCACACCCGGTCCAACCGGCGGGAAGACCCCGCCGCTGCATGGTTCCGCGCGCCATGTTCTAAATACCAAAATGGAGGCAATTCCCTATGCGCACGAAAACCCAACTGCTGGCCCTCAATGGCATCATTGGCGGCACTTATGCGGCTCTGACCCTGGTGGCCAGCGCCCTGAATCTGGCTTACGGCCCGGTGCAATTCCGCTTTTCCGAAGCCCTCACCATCCTGCCCTTCCTCTTTCCGGGGACGGCTCCCGGGCTCATCCTGGGCTGCTTTGCGGCCAACCTTCTGAGCCCCTACGGCCCGCTGGACGTGGTCATCGGTACCCTGGCCACCCTCCTGGCTGCCCTGGTGACCCAGTGGACGGACAAGCCCTGGCTGGCCCTCCTGTCCCCTGTTCTGTTCAACGGCATCCTCGTCGGTGGCATGATCGCCTGGTACGAGGTGGGCTTTGCGGAAACCTTCCTGCCGGTCTTCGGGCTCAACGCCCTTTGGGTGGCCCTTGGCGAGGCTGTGGTGGTCTTCCTCCTGGGTGGTCTCCTGCTGAAGAAGGCCCCCAAGAACGGCTATCTG
>JAFYPT010000108.1 GCA_017547425.1 Ruminiclostridium sp. | reverse complement strand
GCAGCCCCGGTTGTGGATGACCGAGAAACGGACCTCCTCAATGGAGGGCACGCCCCCCATGCTGTCGTAGACCGGGTGGGGCTCTCTCATGTAGGGCAGCTCCGCCACATGGTCCAGCTCGGCGGTGGTCAGGGGCATGGCCGGGGGATTGTAAATCAGATACTCATTGCCGTGGGGCTGGATGACCGCCTTGCCCCGGACGGGGTCGTGCTCGTCGTACTCCACCAGGTTGGCGGCGGCGTAAGCCTTCTTGTCCCGGGCCACCTCCTCGTAGGAGGCCACCCGGATGGCGGGCCAGCCGCAGACGTCGGGGGTGTTGGAGGCGTAGCAGGTGCCCTTGACCTGGGTGATCTCCCCAACGGGCGTTCCCTTAGCCAGAAGGGCAGCAATCTCCTTCACGGCCCGCTCACCCATGCCGTAGATCAGAAGGTCAGCCTGGGCATCGAAGAGGATGGAACGGCGGACCTTGTCCTCCCAGTAGTCGTAGTGGGCGAACCGGCGGAGGGATGCCTCCAGACCGCCGATGACGATGGGGACGTCCCCATAGACTTCTCGGATCTTATTGGCATAGACGATGGTGGCCCGGTCGGGGCGATAGCCCGCCCGGTTGCCGGGAGAGTAAGCATCGTCGTGGCGGCGCTTCCGGGCGGCAGTGTAGTGGGCCACCATAGAGTCGATGTTGCCGCCATTGATGAGGACACCATACCGGGGCTTGCCAAAAATGGTAAAGGACTCGTTCTTCTTCCAGTCGGGCTGGGCCAGGATGCAGACTCGATAGCCTTCGTCCTCCAGCACACGGCTGATGATGGCCGTACCGAAGGAGGGGTGGTCCACGTAGGCATCGCCAGTGATCAGCAGGAAGTCATAGTAGTGCCAGTCCCGGGCCAGCATATCCTCTTTGGAAATGGGCAGGAATTCTTTGAAGGTCTTCAAAACAGATCCCCTCTTCTTTCATAGCCGATGTATTTTTCCATCTCGTACAGGTCATTGTAGACCCCAGGGGTGGTTCCCACCACTTGGAATCCGTACTTTTTGTAGAAACCCAGGGCAGCCTCGTTCTTCTCCGAACAGGTCAGCCGCAGGACCTCCCGGTCCATGGGCCGCAGAATGCTGATGGCCTTGCCCAGGAGCTGGACCCCTACGTTGTTTCCACGATCCTTGGGGGTCAGGTACAGGAAGGAGATGAACCCACCGGGGCGGTCGGGGTCCACCTGGACCAGGCCGGCCGGCCGCTTGCCCTTCATGCCGATCTGGATGCTCTGGGGGTACTTCTTCCAGACCTCCTCGGCCTCGGCCAGGAAAGCGGGGCCGTCGTATTTGTCCAGCTGGCCGTACAGGTTCTCCCAAGCCTCCTGACGGCAGGCCAGGTAAAAGTCCCGGTCGGCAGGGTCGTTCAGGTCGGCGGGCCGGAACCACAGGTTCACGTCCACCTTCTTGCTGTCCCCCTTCCACCAGTGCTGCTGGGCCAGGGTGGAAATTTCCTCGGACAGGTGGGAGTTGTCGTCGGCAAAGATCACGCTGACCTTGCCCGCCTCCACCTCCAGATAGGCCACGGCGGTATTGTCGCTGTGCTTGAGCTTGTTCATATCTTCAAACCCAATGTTCTGGAAAACCGCCAGACTGTTTCGGATGAGGGTGCCGTGGGCAAAGATGGCCACGGTCTGGCCGTCGTGCTGGGCGGCAATGTCCAGAATGGCGGCAGAGCCACGGTCCCGGACATCCTGGAAGCTCTCCCCGTTGGGGGCCCGGTAGAGAGGGGAAGACTGCGCGAAATAACCCATCATCTCAGGCTCCACCATGGCGATGGCCGCAAAGGTCCGGTCCTCCCAGTCGCCCATATGGATCTCCCGCAGGTCAGGCCGGGTGGTCAGGGGCAGACCCTTGGTGTCGCAGATGGCCCGGGCGGTGGTCATGGTCCGGAACAGGTCGCTGGAGTAGACGGCGTCAATGTGGATCTCTTTGAATCGCTCCGCCAGAGCCTGGATCTGACGGTAGCCGTTGTCGGTGATGAGACTGTTATAGTGACCGTGCATGCGGCGGTAGAGGTTGCCCTCGGCCTCGGCATGCCGGATGAGATAGATCTTGGTCATGAGGACCTCCAAAAACGAAGTATAATAGATAATTATATAATGTCTCACATTTTTTAGCAACGAATTTTCTTGAAAAGAGGGACAAACTAATCCCGTCTCTCTAAGACAATTTCACCGAAAGGAGGACCTCCTATGTGCTGCAGCAATTTCTGGGTGGGTATGGCCATGGGCATGGCCGCCGGCACCTGCATCGGTATGCGGGCCAAGGCCAATGAGCGAAAAATCCGCCGCTTTGTGAACCGGACCGTCCGGGACATGGAGAACGCCTTTGACTCCATGAGCCGCTAACGGGCCCTTTTTCAAATATTTTTCAAAAACCTCTTGACAATTTCGCCCCCATCTGCTATGATAAATTTCGTTCCGAAGAGGAACGCAACTGCATATGGGGGTATAGCTCAGCTGGGAGAGCGCTTGAATGGCATTCAAGAGGTCAGCGGTTCGATCCCGCTTATCTCCACCACGGAAGACCTGAAATCTTAACGATTTCAGGTCTTTTCTTTTGTTTTTCGCCAGTTTTGGCCCTGAACTCCGAACGTTTTCAGAACACCGCGGAACACCCGGTTCTCGCGGAACTCTTCGTACCGGAATGCGTACCGGAATCACCTTGATACACCCTGAACAGAACGTCACATCAGCCCACATTGGGGAAGAAAATAACCTTTCCACTCCCCTCTTCCGGCTCATCCGGTCTCTCCGGGGGTTCCTGACCTCCAGAAAAGGCCTTGCTGAACCGCTCGACGGCATCCTGCCGGATGGACTCCTGCACGTGAAGATAGTGCTTGGTCATGTCCAGGTCGGCATGTCCCACGATACTCTGAATGGTGGCCAAATCCACGCCCAGCGCCTGCATCTGGCTCACATAGGTGTGCCGGCAGCTGTGGGGAGTCAGGACTCGCACCTCTGGAATGGCCTCCAGCGTCTGCCGGAACTGTTTGCGGAAGTAGGATGGATTGCAGGGTTGCCCTTCCTTTTTCTGCTCCCAAATGTAGGTCTTATCCGTCAGACGAAGCCCCAGCGCACACCAGCGCAGGTTTCCCGGTACCGGAATGGTACGGTAACTGTCCCGGGATTTGGGTGTCCCAATGACAGCCGTTCCCTTCTGCATGTTGATGGCCTGCT
>JAFYPT010000107.1 GCA_017547425.1 Ruminiclostridium sp. | reverse complement strand
GGTGTAGGAAATCTCTCCGTTGATCTCGATGAAGAAGAATCCCCCCAGAACTAAAAGGATCAGGATGATATTGATGACCACAAAGACCAGGATACTGGTGCGGTAATCTGCCATCTGGTATCGGATGGCGGCGTTCAGACGATTATTCATTGTCCTTCCTCCTTTCGTTCTTCTGCCTCCTGGAGGCTGATAAAGTAATCCTGCAGGCTCATGCGGTTGATTTCCAGGCCCAGAGGAGGTTCCTCTTCGGGCTGGCCCTGGATGCTGACCGTCTTGAGACCGCCCAGGGTATGACAGCTGAGGATGTTCTTTCCTTCGGCATACTGGTCCACCATCCCAGCAGGACCGGAGAGGGCGTAAGTGTCCTCCATCAGTTCTTCCGTGGGAGCATCCCGCAGGACCTTGCCCTCGCGAAGAATGATGGTGTGGTCGATGATGTGCTCCACCTCGGCAATCAGGTGGGTGGAGATGAGGATGGTGCAGGGATCCTGGCTGTACTTCTCGATGAGGAGCCGGTAGAACAGGTCCCGGTTCTGGGCATCCAGACCCAGAACGGGCTCGTCAAACAGGATGTACGGGGTGTTTACGCTGAGGCCCAGTACCAGCCGGAAAATAGAGGCGTAGCCCGTGGAAAGGGACGTGATCTTCTTCTTAAGAGGAAGGCCAAACTCCTTGGCCAATTCCATGGCCCGGTTCAGGTCGAAGTCGGGATAGAAGGATTCGGCCACCTGGAAAGCCCGCTTCACCTTCATATCGTCCGGGAAGAAGTTCTGTTCTCCCACCAGGAAGAGTTTTCCCAAAGCCTCGTCGTTGTTTCGGACGGATTCCCCATCCACCAGAACGTGACCGGAATCCGGACGGAGCCGGTCGGTGAGAATGGAGAGAAGGGTGGTTTTACCGGCACCGTTGTTACCCAGAAGACCATAGATGTGACCCTCCTCCAGGGTCAGGGACACCTGGTTCAAAGCCTGGGTGGAGCCGAAGCGTTTGCTGACGGACTGAAACTCAATGGACATCATAGTACCCCCTTTGGATGAGTTCGGTGAGCTGGTCCAGGTCCAGACCCAGGTTTTGGGCTTCCCGCACCAGTTTTTTTACATAGTCTTGGTAGAATGCCTCAGACCGCTTCTTCTGAAGAGCGGCTTGGGCACCCTCGGCCACAAACATGCCGATGCCCCGTTTCTTGTACAGGAGCCCGGCGCTCACCAGCAGGTTGATGCCCTTGTTGGCGGTGGCGGGATTGATTTTATAGGTGGTGGCATACTCGGTGATGGATGGCACCTGACTGCCCTCCGGATAAGTCCCGGAGAGGATGCCCTCCTCCAGCTGTTCGGCCAGCTGCAAAAAAATGGGCTTTTCTCCTTGGAACGGCATAGGGTCACCTCCTTAGGTGATTGGTTAGTTACTAGACTAACTAACCGCATAACTAACATACCACAAGGAAGCCACATTGTCAACAGGGAATTGGATTGACAAAGGGAAAAAACAGGAGTAGAGTAGGAAAATAAATCATCATAGGAGGGAGCCTCTATGCCGGCACACCTGAAACAACTGAAAGAAAAATTCATCCATGATGCCTTTGTGTCCGACGGCCTGGAGGCGGTCATCGACGAGGCCTCCTATGGCCATGCCAGGGTGTCCATGGACATCCTGCCCCGCCACTGCAACGCCTTGGGCATTCCCATGGGCGGGGCCATCTTCACTCTGGCCGATTTTGCCTTTGCTGTGGCCGCCAACCAGGGGCGGGATGTGGTCACCCAGGCATCCCAAATCACCTTCCTGAAAGCCGCTCAGGGAAAGCGACTCATCGCCGAAGCCCGCCTGGTGAAGGATGGAAAACGGGTCTGCTTCTACGAGGTGAAGGTCAACGATGACCTGGGAAACGAGGTGGCCTTCGTCACCATCAACGGCTATGTGGTCAGTGGATGAAGACATGAACGGAAATAAAATCCTGACTGGCTGTCTGTGTGCCTTTTGCTGTGAGGCTCTCTTCGGTATGAGCTATGTCTTTACCAAGTTTGCCACCCAATCGGCCAGTCCCTTTGCGCTGCTGGGCTGGCGGTTCGCCATTGCCGCGGTGGTCATGGGGGCCTGTGTGACCTTTGGGCTGGTGAAAGTCAACCTTTCCGGCAAGTCTATCCGCCCGCTTTTGCTCATCATGTTTATTAACCCTGTGATCTACTTTACGGCGGAGACCCTGGGCATCAGCCGGATCACTGCCTCGGAGAGCGGGGTCATCCTGGCCACCATCCCTGTGGTCTCTCTGGTGATGTCGGCAGTCATCTTACATAAGAAGCCCACCCGGAATCAGGTGGCGGGCATTCTCATCACCCTGGCGGGTGTGCTGGTGACCGTCCTGGCCGCCGGTACTTCAGCCAGCCTGTCTGTGATGGGCTACCTTTGGATGCTGGCCGCTGTCATGTGCTACGCCCTCTACACCGTCCATGTGGAAAAGGCCCACGAATACACCGAGGCGGAAATTACCTTCTTCATGATGATGGGGGGCGGCATCACCTTTGTGCTCCTGGCCGTTGCCGAGGCCCTTTCTGCTGGCACCCTGCAAACCCTCCTGGCCCTGCCCTTTACCAACCAGGGTTTCCTGATCACAGTGCTGTATCAGGGTGTCTGCTGCTCCGTGCTGGCCTTCTTCCTGTCCAATGCAGCCATCGCTCGAATTGGTGTCAACCGAGCGGCTTCCTTCATCGGCCTCTCTACGGTGGTTTCCATCTTCGCCGGGGTGCTGGCTCTGGGAGAGCCCTTTTCCATGGCCCAGATCATCGGCACGGTCATCATCCTGGCCGGTGTCTACCTGGCCAATCGAAAGTAAAAAAGCATCCGTACGACCTCAACGGTCACACGGATGCTTTTTCTTGTTGTGAAATTTACAGTGCCAGCACCTGGATCTTCCCATCCTCTGCCACTGCCTTCAGGGCGGAGATGGGGTTCAGGTAGCTCTCGATGATCTTGGTGGCGATGGGGTCCTCCAGGTTCTTCTGGATATACCGGCGCAGGTTTCGTGCGCCATAGGCCACGGAGTAGGAGTCCTTCACCAGCACATCCAGGACGGCATCGTCCCAGACGAAGGTGAGGCCCTTATCGGTCATGACGTCCTTCAGTTCTTTCAGCATAATGAGGGCGATGGAGCGGAAGTTCTCCTCGCTCAGCTGGTTGAAGGAGATGACTTCGTCCACACGGTTGATGAACTCAGGCCGCAGGAACTGCTGGAGGGCCTTCATGGCCTTGTCCTTGTTCAGTTCGTTGGCGGTCTTGCCAAAGCCTAGAGGACCGGAGGAGGAGTCGCTGCCTGCGTTGGAGGTCATGACAATGACGGTGTTCTCGAAGTTCACCACACGGCCCTGGGCGTCGGTGATGTGGCCGTCGTCCAGGATCTGCAGGAGGATGTTCAACACATCGGGGTGGGCCTTCTCGATCTCGTCAAAGAGGACCACGGAGTAAGGCTTGCGGCGGATCTTCTCGGTGAGCTGACCGGCCTCGTCGTAGCCCACATAGCCGGGAGGAGAACCGATGATTCGGGAGACGCTGTGCTTCTCCATGAATTCGGACATATCCAGACGGATGAGGGATTCGGGGGAGTGGAAGAGGTCGTCGGCCAGACGCTTCACCAGCTCGGTCTTGCCCACGCCGGTGGAGCCCACGAAGATGAAGGATACGGGCTTGCGCTTGGAGGAGACCCCCACTCGGTTCCGGCGGATGGCGGCGGCCACGGAAGCGATGGCTTCGTCCTGGCCCACGATGGACTCCTTCAGACGTTCTTCCAGCTTGGCCAGACGCTCGTATTCCTGCTCCTGGATGGTGCTGGCCGGGATTTTGGTCCACAGCTCCACCACACGGGCCAGGCTCTCCAGAGTCAGAGCGGGGACCTCCTGGTCACCCAGGGCCCGCTTTTCCTCCAGCAGCTGGAGTTCCTTGCTGCGCAGCTCTGCCAGCCGCTCAAAGACCCGGTCGCTGGTGTCCCCGGACAGGACTTCACGCTCCACCTCGATGTCATCCAGTTCCTTCTGGATTTCGGCGGAACGGGCCAGGGCCTTGTTCTTCAGGTTGGCGTCGGAGCAGGCCTCGTCGATGAGGTCGATGGCCTTGTCGGGCAGGAAACGGTCGGTGATATACCGCTCAGACATGATGACCGCCAGGCGGGCAATGTCGGGGGTGATCTTCACCTGGTGGTATGCCTCATAGTAGGGGGCGATGCCCTTGATGATCTCCACGGCATCCTCGATGGAGGGCTCGTTGACGATGACCGGCTGGAAGCGGCGCTCCAGAGCGGAGTCCTTTTCGATGTGCTTCCGGTACTCGGTGAGGGTGGTGGCACCGATGACCTGGATCTCGCCTCGGGAGAGGGCGGGCTTGAGGATGTTGGCGGCATTCATGGAGCCCTCGGCATCGCCGGCGCCCACCAGATTGTGGACCTCGTCGATGACCAGGATGATGTTGCCCAGCTTCTTGATCTCCTCAATGAGGCCCTTCATACGGCTCTCAAACTGGCCACGGAACTGGGTGCCGGCCACCAGAGAGGTCAGGTCCAGGAGGTAGACCTCCTTGTCCTTCAGCTTATAGGGTACGTCACCGGTGAAAATCTTCATAGCCAGACCTTCGGCGATGGCGGTCTTACCCACGCCGGGCTCGCCAATGAGGCAGGGGTTGTTCTTCTGGCGGCGGTTCAGGATCTGGATGACACGTTCCAGCTCCTGGTCACGGCCGATCATCCGGTCCAGTTTGCCTTCGGCGGCCTTCCGGGTCAGGGAGATGCAGTGGCCCTCCAGGAACTTGCGCTTGGTGCGCTCCTTCCGGCTACTCTTGTCGTTCTTGCTGTTCTGGTTGCTGTTGCTGCCGGGGGTGGGGTCGATGGGCACGGGTTCCTCATCCTGGCTGTTGTTGGCGGTGGGGTTGGCCAGGTTGCCCATGAGTTTATTCAGGAAAGGGAAGGTGGCGGTGCGGCCCTCTTCCTCGTCTTCGTCGTCATCGCTGTGGTCGGGGTCACCCATGGCGGCAGACAGACTGCCCATGAGGCCTTCCAGGCTCTCGGCGCCGCTGAAAGCGGACATCATCTCGTTGGTCAGGCCTTCCAGGTCTTCCTCGCTGAGGCCCATTTTGTCCAGCATGTCGGTGACCGGGCGGATGTTCATCTCCCGGGCGCACTTGAGGCAGAGCCCTTCGTTGGTGCCGGGCTGACCGGGGGCATCCAGACGGGTGATGAAGACCACGGCTACGTTCTTTTTGCATCGGCTGCAAAGGGTAGGGTTCATAGGGTTGCTTTCACTCCTTGCTCAGGGGATCGATTTTGCTGTAAATCATATCACAGCTTTATGAATATGGTGTGAATAGGAAAAATTATGACCAAAAGGGGAGGGCTAGCTTGGCCTGGAGATCCATCTGGGTGAGGACATCCAGCCAGGGCAGGACCCGACTTTGGGCGGCCACCTCCAGGGGGATCCACCCCAGCAGGTCCACCAGGACCCACTGGGCTACCAGCAGAATGAGGATGCCCATGACCAGTCCCAGGATACCGCCCAGGAACTTGTTGATCAGGTTCAGACCCGGGAGTTTGGCCACTAGGTTTAGGATGTGACAGAGGGCCGTCCAAACCATTTGAACCACCAGGAAGCCTCCCAGGAAGAGGATGGCTCGGGTGGCGGGCAGAGCGGCCTCCGCCGTCAGATACTGGACAAAGAAGGATTCCCACTGGGCCGCCAGAGAAACGGCCTGGGTGGTGGCCAGATACCAACCGCCCACCAGGCCCAGCAGAACGGCGATGAGGCCGCAGAGGGAGAGGATGAGACCTTTCCGCAGGCCCATGAGAAACCAGTAGACCAGCAGGCCCACCAGGACGATGTCCAGCACAAGAGAGGTGGTCAGGGTCATGCTTCGCCCTCACCTTCCTGAGGGGTCTCAGCCTCCGGCTGGGTGTCGGTGGCGGGGACTTCCTGGACCGGAGTCTGGGTCTCCTCCTGCTTCTCTTCCTTGGTGTCCTTGTTCTTCTTTGCCTCCCTGGCGGCTTCCTTTTCCTCCAGGATCAGGGGATTGGTCTCCCGGGTGCCCGAGGGGAAGTAGAGGCTCACGGTGGCGCTGCTCACCAGGGCCACACTGCCGTCCTCATAGACGGCCAGGTTGCGGATGCCTCGCTGGTTGGGTTCCGTGCGGTACTTTTCCAGCTTTTTGTTGGTGGTGATGATGTCGCTGGTGGTAAGGACTGCGATGTTGTTGCCCTGGGCGGCCATGGCCAGGGTCTGGCCTTCCAGGGGCAGGCGGCCGATCTCCTCGCCGTCGTTGTTGACGGTGACCAGGTTGCCTGCGCTGCCGGAGGCCGAGCGGGACAGGAAGAGGGTGGCAAAGCCATCACCCTGGAGGGTGCCCATCTTCAGGTACTGACCCTCGTAGTCGTAGGCGGCGGTGATGACACCACTGGAATCCAGGACCAGGAGGCTTTCGTCACCCAAGATCCAGCACTTGCTGCCGGACAGGATGGACAGGACCACGTTGGACCCCAGGGAGACCTCCTTGGTGGGTTCCTCCCGGGAGGAGAAGGTGTAGTACAGCAGGGTGTTCTCAAAGGCGCCGCCCTCCTGACCGGGGGAGATCAGGTAAACGCCCCGGCAGTCGGGGGTGACCACGGCGTCGGAGATGTAGCGGCTGGACAGTCGGATCTCCAGCACGGACTCAAAACCCGGGTCGTAGACGTTGACCACGGCCTTGTGACCGCTGACCTTGGAGGTGACAGCCACCCAGCCCTTTTCGTTGACGGTGGCGCAGAGGAGGGATTCCTCGTCGGGGAGGGTCAGCTCGTGGAGGAGCTTTTCCTCTCCCAGGACCTTCAGCTGCTGACCGCCTACGTCGTAGACCACGGCGTAGTTCCCGGCTGCGTTCAGGGCAGGGGCATCCATGTCCACGGTCTCCTTCACCCGGGCCGTGCCAGTGGGGGAGACCAGCTGGACCTGGGTCTGGGCGCTGATGACCAGGTTGTCCTCCACACCCAGGAAGAGACTGTTGGCCTGGGCGTTGTGGGCGAAGTCATCCTTGGCCTGGGTGTAGGTCAGGCGGCGGAAGAGGGTGGCGGAGCTGTCGTGAAAGACGGTGGCTGCCAGAAGGACGAAGACCACCACAGCCACCAGGGCCAGCAGGACCAGGCGCTGTTTCGCGGTCAGTGTATTCTTTAAAGATTGGAGTTTGCTCATAACAGGCCTCTCTGTTTGGGATAGGGAACCTCAGGAATGGGGTACCAGAGGTTGGTCATATACAGGCCCTGGGGAGGAGCGGTGGGACCGGCATCGGTCCGGTTGCGCCCTTCCAGCAGGGCGGGGATGTCGTCGGGATGGATCTTTCCCTCAGAGGCATAGACGCAGGTGCCCACCATGGCCCGGACCATGTTGTACAGGAAGCCGTCGGCGCACACCCGGCAGGAGATCATGTCCCCCTCCCGGGTGATGTCGAAGTAGTGGACGGTGCGGACGGTGGTCTTGGTCTCGGTGCCCACAGAGCGAACCGAGGCAAAGTCGTGGGTGCCCACGAAGTGGGAAGCTGCCTGCTGCATGAGGGTCTCGTCCAGTTTTTTGGGGTAGAACCACACCCGGTTCACCAGAAAGGCGTTGCGGATGCGGGAGTTATAGATGCGGTAGGTGTATTCCTTCTTGATGCAGCTGCCGATAGCGTTAAACTCCTCGGGGACCTCCACAGCGTTGGTGACCACGATGTCCCCGGGCAGGCGGGTGTTCACCGCCAGGGGGAGCCGGTCACAGGGGATGGTGGAGGTGGTGCGGAAGTTGGCCACATAGATCTCGGCGTGGACACCGGCGTCGGTCCGGCCTGCGCCCACCAGCTTCACAGGGTGGTTCACGATGTGAGCCAGGGCCTTTTCCAGGGTCTCGGCCACGGTGACCTCCCGCTTCTGGACCTGCCAGCCGTGGTAGAGGGTGCCGTCATACATGAGGGTCAGTGCAATGTTGCGCATGGGAGCACCTCCTTACAGGCCAAAGTAACGCAGGACGCACACGGCGGCCAGCAGCAGGATGGTGAAGGTCATGAAGGCCCAGTCCCGGCCGTGGAGTCTCAGCTGACGGAAGCTGGTACGACCCTCGTCGCCGTGATAGCAGCGGCACTCCATAGCGATGGCCAGCTCTTCTGCCCGGCGGAAGGAGGAGATGAACAGAGGGATCAGGATGGGGATGAGAGCCTTGGCCTTCTGCATCAGGTTGCCGCTGTCAAAGTCGGCGCCTCTTGCCTTCTGGGCGTTGATGATCTTGTCGGTCTCCTGGATGAGGGTGGGGATGAAGCGCAGGGCAATGCTCATCATCATGGAGAGCTCGTGGACGGGGAAACCCACCTTCTTCAGGGGGCGGAGCAGACGCTCCAGACCATCGGTGAGAAGGATGGGGGAGGTGGTGTAGGTCAGCAACAGGGTGGAGCAGATGAGCATCAGGATGCGCAGCACCATGAAGAAGGCTTTCCACAGACCCTCCTCGGTGATCTTCAGGAAGCCCAGGCTCCACAGGACGTTGCCGTCGGTGTAGAAGAGGTTCAGGATGGCCGTGCATACCACAATGAAGACCACCGGTTTCATACCTTTCACGAAGACCTTGGGCTCGACCTTGGAAATACCGACGAGGACCAGCAGGGAGGCCAGCACCAGACCGTAGGACACCAGATCCTTACACAGGAAGATGATGACGATGAAAAGGACGGTGAAGATGATCTTGGACCGGGGGTCCAAACGATGGATGAAGGAGTTACCCGGGAAGAACTGGCCCAGGGTAATGTCTTTTAACGCCATTTATACCCTCTCCTTTCTGCGAAAGGCCTCCAGGAAGGCGGCCTTGGCCTGCTCTACGGTGTAGACGGCGGGGTCAATGTCCACGCCCATGGCATGGACCCGGGAGAAGACCCGGTTCATGGCGGGAACGGCCAGTCCCAGCTTGTCCAGGTCCTCGCCGTGGGAGAAGACCTCATGAGGGGTGCCCACATAGGGGAGGGTGCCCTTGCTGATGACCACCAAGCGGTCGGTGATGCGGGCCACATCCTCCATGGAGTGACTCACGAAGATGATGGTGGCGTTGTTGGACTTTCGATACGCCTCGATGTTTTCCAGGATCTCAGCGGCGCCCGCCGGGTCCAGACCGGCGGTGGGCTCGTCCAGGATGAGGACCTTGGGCTCCATGGCGATGACACCGGCGATGGCCACGCGGCGCTTCTGACCGCCGGAGAGCTCAAAGGGGGAGCGCTCCAGGACGGCGTCGGAGAGACCGGCAAACTTGGCGGCCTGACGGACCCGTCGGTCCACCTCCTCCTCGGAGAGCTTCATGTTCCGGGGGCCGTAGGCGATGTCCTTGTAAACGGTCTCCTCAAAGAGCTGGTATTCGGGGTACTGGAAGACCAGGCCTACCTGATAGCGGATGTCATGGGTCATGGCCTTGCTGCCCCAGATGTCCTTGCCCTCGAAGAGGATCTGCCCGGAGGAGGGCTTCATGAGGCCGTTCAGGTGCTGGATGAGAGTAGACTTACCCGAACCGGTCCGGCCAATGATGCCCAGATACTCCCCCCGGTAGATGGTCAGGTCCACGTTGTCCAGGGCCTTGTGCTCAAAGGGGGTCTTTGGGCTGTATATATGAGTCAGGTTTTTGATTTCGATAATGGGTTCCACGTTACATTCCTCATTTTTCGTTACTTGCGGAGGAGTCCCTCCAGCACAGCGGCGCATTCCTCGTCGCTGAGGGCATCCAGGGGGACGTCAAACCCCTCCTGGCGGAGTTCGTAGAGGAGGGAGACGGTCTCGGGGACGGCCAGACCGGCGGCACGGAGGGTCTCCACGTGCTGGAAGACCTCTCTGGGGTGGCCGTCGTCGATGATCTTGCCTCCGGCCATGACCACCAGGCGCTGGGCCTGGGCGGCCTCATCCATGTGGTGGGTGATGAGGACCACCGTGATGCCGTACTTTTCGTTTAGCTCCTTGATGGTCTCCACGGTCTCCCGACGGCCCACGGGGTCCAGCATGGCGGTGGCCTCGTCCAAGACGATGCATTTGGGCATCATGGCGATGATGCCTGCGATGGCCACGCGCTGCTTCTGGCCACCGGAGAGAAGGTGGGGGGAGTGCTCCCGCATCTCATACATGCCCACCATTTTAAGGGCCCGATCCACCCGCTCCCGGATCTCTTCCGGGGGGATGCCCAGGTTCTCAGGGCCGAAGGCCACGTCTTCCTCCACCACGCTGGCCACGATCTGGTTGTCGGGGTTCTGGAAGACCATGCCTACCTTACCCCGGATCTCCAGGAGCTTGTCTGGGTCAGCGGTGTTCAGACCGTCCACCAGGAGGGTGCCCTCGGTGGGGGTCAGCAGGGCGTTGAAGTGTTTGGCCAGGGTGGATTTGCCCGAGCCGTTGTGGCCCAGGATAGCCACGAAGGAACCTGCATCGATCTCCAGGCTGATGTCCCGGAGAACAGGTGGGTTCTCCGGGGGCTCATCGGCATAGCGGAAGGTCAGGTGTTCAGCTTTAATAATTGCGCTCATAGATGTTTCCTCGTCTTTAGCGGGAGGTCCAGCGACCGGCTGCGCCGCAGGGTAGCACCAGACCGCTGTCGGTGGCGGGCAGACCCAGCTCATCGCTAACGGTGTGGCCGCCGTACTTCTTGGAGATCAGGGTCTCCATCATGTAGGTCAGGACAGAGGGTGCCAGACCGGTGGTGTAGGAGTTGATGATGAAGAAGAGCGGGTTGTCGGACAGAACGCCCACCACCATCTCCAGGAAGGGGTAGAGATTCTCCTCCAGCTTCCAGATCTCACCGGAGGGACCTCTGCCGTAGGAGGGGGGATCCATGATGACCGCGTCATAGCGGCGGCCACGGCGAATCTCACGCTCCACGAACTTGCCGCAGTCGTCCACGATCCAGCGGATGGGCGCGTCCTCCAGGCCGGAGCTCTTGGCGTTCTCACGGGCCCAGGAGACCATGCCCTTGGCGGCGTCCACGTGGCAGACAGATGCGCCCGCAGCGGCGCAGGCCACGGTGGCAGCACCGGTGTAGGCGAAGAGGTTCAGGACGCTTACGGGACGACCGGCGTTGCGGATCTGATCCATGGCGAAGTCCCAGTTTGCGGCCTGCTCCGGAAAGATACCGGTGTGCTTGAAATTCATGGGTTTGACATTCAGGGTCAGCTCCTTGTACTTCACCTGCCAGCGCTCGGGCAGTTCCTTCTTCACCCACTGGCCGCCGCCGGTGTTGGAGCGGGCGTATCTGGCGTCAAATTTCTTCCAGCCGGGATGACGGCGGGGGGTGTTCCAGATGGCCTGAGGGTCCGGACGGACCAGGGTATATTTTCCCCAACGCTCCAGCTTTTCTCCTCTGCCACAGTCCAGCAGTTCATAGTCTTTCCAACCAGTAGAAGCCCACATAATACATTCCCCTTTTTATTCATTCGTGCCTTGTGAAAAGGCTGTCGTAAAATGCCAACATAAAATCACACTATTATATCATTACAAACACATTCCGTCAATGAGATATACAAAACCAGATGTATGGCTTTTTTCGTAAAATGATTGTGTTGGGAAACAAGATGTGCTAAAATATGCCCCGAGAACGACTATATTTTCCTTTTTGGGAGGAATGAGATATGAGCGAAAAGGCAGGTCAGTTCCGCAGCGTTACCTTCGGCGGGTTCCACCGTCAGGATGTGCTGGACTATCTGGAAAAACTGGCGGAAGAACGGAAAGAGGAGCGGGAACTCTGGGAGGCTGAAAAGGCCGAACTGATGGCCCAGCTGCAGGAAGAGCGGTCTATCCGCAACATGGCAGAGAATCGGCTGACCCTTCTGGAAAGCCGGGCCAATGAGTCCAGCGATGCCCGGAAGGAGATGGACGAGGCCGTGGCAGCCCTTCGGGAGGAGCTGACCCAGAAGGATGCTCAGCTCACCCAGGCTCAGAGCCAGGCCGAGGAGCTGCGTCAGCAGATCAGCCGACTGACCCCCGAGGCCCAGTCCTGGAAGCGCATCAAGGATACCGCTGGTGACATCGAGGTGGCCGCCCACGAGCGGGCCCAGATCACCATTCAGAACGCCCAGGTCCAGGCGGCTGAGATCCGTGCAGAAGTCATCCGCCGTGTGTTGGATGTCCAGGCCCGGTGCGACACCCTCCAGCAGGACCTCCGCACCTCCATCCAGGCGGCCGAAGTCCAGCTGGACAACATCCGGGCATCCTTCGCCCTGACCGAGACCGATGTGAGCGGCTTCCAGTCCGCCCTCACCAAACTGGTGGAAGAAACGGAAAAAGACTAAAAAACGAGGTTCCCAACCGGGAACCTCGTTTTTTCTCTTATGCAAGGCCCCCTCCGGGAGGGGACTGTCAGCGAAGGTGACTGGGGGAGCATGTGTATCCTGTGTTGCAAACTCCCTCCGTCACGGCTTCGCTGTGCCACTTCTCTCTGAGAAGGAGGTTGGGAAAGGGTTATTTCTCCCTCTGCACAAACTCCTCAACCACCTGACGGTTGACTTCCTCCATCCGGCGGAGCTTTGCCACGCTCTCGGACAGGAAGTCCGGGTCCTTGCCCCGTTCCACCGCCTGGTCGATGAGCCGGCACAGGCTCTCGGTGGTGATGGACCCCAGATCCTCGTACAGGTCTTGACCGATGTAGGACAGGAAGGAACTGACCTTCTGGTCGTACACGATGCCCACCAGAGGCACGCCCTGGCTGGCGGAGAAGATGAGGCCGTGGAGACGCATGGAGACCACCACCTTCATCCGGGAGAGGATGCCGATGGTCTGTCCGGCGGTGTAGTGGCCGTCGATCAGATGATGGGGGGCTTTCATCCGGGCCATGACCCGCTTGGAGGCTTCCAGGTCCAGCCGGGGCTCCATGGGGAAGAAGACGGGGATCATGCCGTACTTTTCATAAACGTAGTCAGCCGCCGCGGCGATCTCCCCCAGTTTCCGGTCAAAGTCTGGCCAGGGCCGCAGGGCAAAGCCCACATACTGACCCTGTGCAGGGATGCCGCAACTCTCCAGGATGCCGTCCAGTACATCGGGTTGGGCAGGGGGGAGGATGACGGTGGTGTCGGCGGCCAGGCTGATATTGGGCTTGGTGACCCCCATGGACTCCAGCTCTTTCAGGGAGTTGGGGTCACGGAGGGTGATGGCATCCACGTATTTGTTGATGACCTTGGTGGCCCGGGCCCGGTTCGTGTCGCTCTGGATGGGGCCGATGCCGCAGCCGTACATGATGACCGGGCAGCCGTGGCGCTTGGCCGAGGCCAGGGTCCACAGGTAGAACCAAAGGGAACGGGAGCTGGTCACGTCCTGCATGAGGGAGCCGCCGCCGTTGATGGACAGCTTGGCCTTCTTGAAACGGCGGATGGCCTGGAAAAAGTTGAAGATGTAGAAGGAGTTCACCCGGTAGGTCATCCGGGTCTCCTCGGGCTTGCGGGAGAAGACCTGGAAGGACAGGTCGGGGTCAATGGTGCGCAGCTCCGTCAGGATGGCCAGGAGGATGGCGTCGTCACCGGCGTTTCCTCTGCCGTAGGCGCCGCAGATGACCACCTGGTCCCGTCCGTTCCGCTCATACCGGAGAATGGTCTCGTAGATCTCCAGCTGCCGCTGGATGGTGGCCTCCAGGGAGAACTCCCGGTCGGCCTTTTCATACAGCCGACGGCCCATGGCCTTTCGCAGGTCCCCATCCTTAGCCAGGGTCAGCAGATGACCGGCCAGGGCCTGGGCATCCCGGGGCTGGAAGAGGAAGCCGTTGGAGCCGTGGTCGATGAGGTAGGACACGCCGCCCACCTGACTGCTCACCGTGGGAAGGGCCGCCCGGGCACCCTCGGTGAGGGCGTAGGGGAAGGTCTCGGAGATGGAGGTCAGGGTGTTGATGTCGATGGCGTGGTAGAAGGAGTCGGTGTCGGAGATCCAACCGGCGAAGCAGACCTCTTTGGTCACCCCCAGTTCCGCCGCCAGGGCCTTCAGGTTGTCCATCTCCTCGCCGTCACCGGCAATGAGAAGGCGCAGCTTGGGGAAGTCCTTGTGGGCGATGGCAAAACCACGGATGAGGGTGGCGATGTCCTTGACCGGGTTCAGACGGGCAGCAATGCCCGCCACCACGCAGGTGTCGTCGGCATCCAGACCCACGGAGCGGAAGTATTCCGCCCGGTCCAAGGCAGGGGTCCGGGGGGTGAAGTCCAGACCGTTGTAGATGGCAAACAGCCGCTCCGGGTCGAAGTTCCGGCTGATGAGCAGGTCCACCATGGCGTCGGACACGCCGATGCGGTACTTGAGCTTCCGCAGGGCCAGGGAGTTGATGTTTCCGTAGGTCAGCCGGGAGATAGGCCGTCCCAGGTAGTCCAGGCGGTAGTCACTGTGGACGGTGGATACCGTGGGCAGACCGGTCTTATGGGCCAGGAGGGCGGCCATCATGTTGCCTCGCGCGCCGTGGCTGTGGATGATGTCATAGCCGTCAGCCCGAACCAGAGCCACCAGTTTTTTAAGGGCGGACAGCAGATTCTTATCGAGGATAACTTCTGTGTCGATGCCCAGCTCTCGGGCCTCCTTGGAAAAAGGACCTTCTACGAAGCATACCATTTTCACTTGTAATTGAGAAGAAAGACCGGCCAGCAAAGAGTGAACGTGGGTCTTTGCACCGCCGGTGTCGCCGCCGCTGATGAGATGGAGCACTTTCATGGAGATTCCCCCGAAAAAAGACTTGTGAAATACAACATAATATTATACAATGGTTTCGAAAAATGGTCAAGCAATGGAGGTTACTTATGAGTATTATTGATAGCAAAGGAAAGCTCTTTGGCAAGGTCAACATCATTGATTTGCTTGTTATTATTATGATCGTGGCCGTTGTAGCTCTTCTGGGCACAAAACTGTTGAACACCAGCGGCGATGGCCTTGGCGGAACCGGACAGAAAGTGGTTTACACGGTTAAGGTCGATAGCGTAGAAGAGGAAGTCGTCCAGTTCATCCAGAAGGAGCTGGAGAAGGGACCCTGTCAGCTGGTTGCATCCGGTGAACTTCAGAATGGATATGTGACGAAGATGGATGCCGTTGCAGCAGAAAAGACCTACCTGACCGTGCGTGAGATCCCCACTGCGGATTTGACTGCGTTGGATGGTGCCATTGCCGGAAAGTATGATGTGGTCTTTACCATTGAGGCAACCATTCAGGACAGTCCCGGTAATAAGCTGGGAAGTCAGGAAATCAGAGCGGGCATGACCCATGTTGTGAAAACTGTCACGTTTGGATTGGAAAATGGCATTATCCTTACCGTGGATCCTGCAAATGCGGCAGAGTAAATTTGATTTAAAAACACGGGCAGCAAAAGCTGCTCGTGTTTTTTGTTGACAAAGGGTAGAAAAAGACGAAAAACCCTTGACTTTTAAGAAAAGGATGGTACGATAGACCAGCAAAGCATGATAGAGGTGCGAATGTCAAGAGTATCCCTTCCATTTCCAGGCAGAAGAGGGGAGAAAGGGGCCTTCGCCGAGGTTCTGTCGGTCCTGCCTGAGGGCCACAGAGCCGGGCTGTGGGAGAATATCCCCCAGACTGTCGTCCCGCGCGGGACGGAGCGCTGTCGTGAGTTCATCCCTGGTGAAGTCATGACCTCGTCATGACTTTATTTTTTTGTATAGGAGAAAGAAACATGAGAAAAACCTTCCGGCGTCTGCTGCCCCTGCTGGCAGTCCTGGTGGTGCTGTGCATGGCTCTGGCAACCCCTGCCTTTGCCGCAGGTGACCCCACCGAGGAAGCTGGCACCAAGATGATCGAGTGCTCCGACTGTGGAGCAGCCGGTCTGTGCATGACCTGCTACGGTCACGACGAAGCCTGTGAGGACTGCGGCGGCACCTTTGCCTGCGCTTCCTGTGAGGGCTCCGGCTATGTGGAGTCCCCCAGCAAGTTCTACAACACCGGCTGGGCTCTGCTGCCCCCCATCATCGCCATCGCCCTGGCTCTGATCACCAAGGAGGTTTATTCCTCCCTGTTCGTTGGTATCGTGGTGGGTGGCCTGCTCTATTCCAACTTCACCTTCGAGACCACCGTTCTGCACGTCTTCAACAACGGCATCCTGGCCTCCGTCACCGACGGCTACAACGTGGGTATCCTGGTCTTCCTGGTCATCCTGGGTGCTATGGTCTGCCTGATGAACCGTGCCGGCGGCTCTGCTGCCTTCGGTCGCTGGGCTCAGACCCACATCAAGTCCCGTGTGGGCGCACAGATTGCCACCTTCATTCTGGCTCTGTTCCTGTTCATCGACGACTACTTCTCCTGCCTGACCCTGGGCAGTGTCATGCGTCCTGTTACCGACAAGCACAACGTTTCCCGTGCTAAGCTGGCTTACCTGATCGACGCCACCGCAGCTCCCATCTGCATCATCGCTCCCATCTCTTCCTGGGCTGCTGCTGTTGCCGGTTTCGCTGAGGACGGCCAGGGCCTGCAGCTGTTTATCCGTGCAATCCCCTTCAACTTCTATGCTCTGCTGACTCTGGTCATGGTGGTGGGTATCGCTGTCCTGAACATGGACTACGGCCCCATGGCAAAGCACGAGATGAACGCTCTCCAGAACGGCGATCTGTTCTCCGGCAAGAACCCCTACGCTACCATGAGCGAGGAAGAGGTCAATGAGAACGGCCGTGTCATCGATCTGGTGTTCCCCATCCTGGCTCTGGTGGTCTGCTGTGTCATCGGCATGATCTACACCGGCGGCTTCTTCTCCGGCGAGAACATCATCACTGCATTCTCTGACTGCGATGCTTCTCAGGGTCTGATGATGGGTTCTGCCTTTGCTATGGTCATCACCATGGTCTATTACCTGGTCCGCCGTTCCATGAAGTTCACCGACATGATGGGCAGCATTCCCGAGGGCTTCAAGGCCATGGTTCCTGCTATTCTGATCCTGACCTTCGCATGGAGCCTGAAGGGCATGACCGACTCCCTGGGCGCCAAGCTCTTTGTCCGTGACTTCGTTTACGCCAACGCAGAGAACTTCCAGATGTTCCTGCCTGCCATCATCTTCCTGATTGGCTGTGTCCTGGCCTTCGCTACCGGCACCAGCTGGGGTACCTTCGGCATCCTGATCCCCATTGTCCAGAGCGTCTTCCCCATGGACAACCCCCTGGCTATCGTCTGCATCTCCGCCTGCATGGCTGGCGCTGTCTGCGGTGACCACTGCTCCCCCATCTCCGACACCACCATCATGGCTTCCGCAGGCGCACAGTGCGACCACGTGAGCCACGTCAACACCCAGCTGCCCTACGCCATCACCGGCGCTGCGGTCAGCTTCGTGACCTACATCTTCGCTGGCTTTGTTCCCAACGCTCTCATCGCTCTGCCCTTCGGCATCGTGCTGATGATCGCAACCCTCTTCGTCATGAAGAAGGTCACGGGCAAGAAGGCCACCGCCTGATTCCCTGTATGCAAAACCACCTCATCCGGTCAGTCCGGATGAGGTGGTTTTTTGTCTTTGCGGAACAATTCCCGCAGGCCGATATACAGTAAAAATAACCCGAAGAGTTTCCGCAGCAAATGGGTCTCCAGCCGGTTGGCCAGCAGGGCCGTGCAGGCGGCGGCGCACAGCCCTGCCAGAACAGCCGGGAGAATAACCTTCTTTTCCAGCAGACCGTTCTTCTTGTGGGCGGGGAGAGCGGCAGCGGCGGCAGGGAGGAAGTACAGCAAATTGATGCCTTGGGCCTGGTGCTGGGTCATGCCGGCAAAGGCGGTCAGGTAGATGAGCAGCAGGGACCCGCCCCCGATGCCGAAGGCCGACAGGATCCCTGTGATGATCCCGGCCAAAAAGGGGATCAGCCAGGCCGTCATCCGGTGAGGGAGGTCCAGGCCCCGTAGAGGATCAGCAGGGAAAAGGCCCGCTTGAGCCACAGGACGGACACCTTTTTGAAAATCTTCCCGCCGATGAGTCCCCCCACCAGACCACCGGCCAGATAGGGCAGGGCGGTCATCACGTCCAGGTTCCCCTTCCAGAAATAGATGGCGGCTGACAGGGCGCACAGGGGGAAGATGATGGCCACCGAGCAGGCAAAAGCTTTCCGACGTTCTAGCCCGCACCGGGACATGAGCAGGGGCACCAGGACCATCCCGCCTCCTCCACCGAAAAATCCGTTTACCAGTCCCGCAGCGCCTCCTGCCACTCCGGCTCGCTTCGTATCAGACATGAAAAATCCCCTCCTCGGACTTGGTATGCCCGGGGAGGGGAAAAATTATACCTGGATCAGGTCCTGGATGACCGCTCCGGCCAGGAGGAATCCGGCCACGGGAGGCACCCAGGGTGCGCTGGCGGGGATGGACCGCCGTCCGGGAGGGGGAGCCTCTCCGGTGGGGGTGGTCTGAGCGGGAAGCTCCGGGGAGAAAACTACCTTATGGTGGCGGATGCCCCGGTTCTTCAGTTCCTTGCGGATGATTCGGGCCAGGGCGCAGCCCTCGGTTTTGGAAATGTCCGCCACCCGGAACTGAGAGGGGTCCAGCTTGTTGCCGGTACCCATGGAGGAGATGATGGGGATCTCCCGTTGGAGGGCGGTCTCGATCAGGTCCAGCTTGCAGGAAACCAGATCAATGGCATCCACGATGTAGTCATACCGGGTCTGGAAGAAGTTCTCCCGGGTGTCGGCTTCGTACTTCTGAGGGATCTGGTGGACGATGCAGTTGGGGTTGATGTCCAGGACCCGGCGGGCCAGGGCTTCGGTCTTGTTCAGTCCCACGGTGGAATGGAGGGCCTGGAGCTGGCGGTTGATGTTGGAAACACTCACCTGGTCGTTGTCGATGAGGGTCAGTTCCCCAACGCCCGACCGGGCCAGAGCTTCCACGCACCAGCTACCCACGCCGCCCAGGCCGAAAACGGCCACATGGGACCGGGCCAGCTTATCCATGGCGGCAGGACCCAGGAGCATCTCGGTCCGGAGGAATTGTTCGTTGTTCATAGGAGTACCTCCTGTAAGAAACCCCTGCGGAGGTTAGTCCGCAGGGGTTGATGGGTTTTACATGGTGAGGATAGCCTTACCTTCTTCGGTCAGTTCGTAGGGGAAGTTTGCCTGCATCTCGGTGTACCACTCGGAGTAGTCAATGGAGCGCAGGGCGTCGGCAGCCTTTGCCTCCCAGCGAACGTCGCCGAAGGCCTCCACCATAACCAGCTGATAGCCGGTCACAGCACCGGTGGAATCGGTGTAGG
>JAFYPT010000106.1 GCA_017547425.1 Ruminiclostridium sp. | reverse complement strand
AGGGTCTTGCAGGGCTCCAGCTTGGTGGGCAGCAGACGGCCGATCTCCACCAGACCGTACTCGGCCTTGGAGGCCATCATGCGGACGGTGTCGGTCACGTTCAAGGTGCCTTCCATGACACGGAAGTAGACGATAACGCCGCGGTAGGCGTCGTACTGGCTGTCGAAGATCAGGGCCTTGAAGGGGGCCTTGGGGTCGCCGGAGGGGGCGGGGATGTTGTTCACCACGTCCTCCAGGACGGCCTGGATGTTGATGCCCATCTTGGCGGAAATTTCGGGGGCGTCGGTGGCCTCCAGACCGATGACGTTCTCCACTTCCTTCTTGACCCGAGCGGGGTCAGCGGCGGGCAGGTCGATCTTGTTGATGATGGGGCGGATCTCCAGGTCGTGTTCCATGGCCAGGTAGGTGTTGGCCAGGGTCTGGGCCTCCACGCCCTGGGAGGCGTCTACCACCAGGACGGCGCCTTCGCAGGCGGCCAGGGAGCGGGAAACCTCGTAGTTAAAGTCCACGTGGCCGGGGGTGTCGATGAGGTTCAGGGTGTAATTCTCCCCGTCCAGGGCCTTGTAGTTGATGGTGACGGCACGGGCCTTGATGGTGATGCCGCGTTCACGCTCCAGGTCCATGTTGTCCAGGAGCTGGTTCTCCATCTCACGCTCGGAGACGGCGTTGCAGACCTCTAAGATACGGTCGGCCAGGGTGGATTTGCCATGGTCAATGTGGGCAATGATCGAGAAGTTTCTGATTTTGGACTGGTCGGTCATGGGATCGATTCCTCCTTGAAAAATCTATGGTCGGACGTTACCAGGCGCTGGCCCGGAACTGGTCAAAGGCAGCTTTGGTGGCGGGGGTCAGGGCGTCGATGGTCATCCACATACCCTGGATCTCTGCACGGACGTTGTGGCCGAAGACCCCGGTGGTGGGGTGATATTTCATGTTGTCGATGCCGTAATAGGAGATATTCAGCACCCCGGAAGAATGCAGGGTGTAGGTGCCGGAGGTGGTGCCGCTCCGGTCGTAGCGGGTGTAGGTCCCGTTTTCATGGAAGCGGTAAAAGGCCTGGGTGCCCAGGGTCACGCCGTAGTTCTGCCAGTAGCCGTTCACCAGGATCTCCTTCACAGTGGGCTGGACCATGGTAAGGACGGTCTTTCGCTGGGTGGGGTCCACCAGACGGGCGGCCAGGGCCATGACCTCGCAGCGCTTGATGTTCTCCGGGCCCTGAAGGCTGCCGAACTTGTCGGAACCGGTGAGGACACCGGCCTCGTACAGACGGCGGACCTGCCGGGCGGTCTGTTCGTCATTGTCAGTGGAGCCACCGCCGTTCAGGTCGGGGATGATCTGGTCATCCAGTTCGTGAAGAGCCGGCAGAGCAGAAGCGGGGACTGCATTGCACAGGATTCGGGCCACATCCCGACGCAGGGCAGGGGTGTTGTACCAATAGATGTAGTCGGCGGCCTCGATGATGTCGTTTTCTACGGCGTAGTTTACGTAGGGCATATACCAGGCCTCATAGGAGCCGGGTTTCAGGGTGGTCAGATCAAGCCCCCGGTCATGGTAGAGGTTGTGGATGCGGTCGGCCAGAACGATGACCTCGGCAATGGTCATGGTGCCGTTGGGGGCAAAGCTGGTGGAGGTTCGGCCATTCACCAGGCCGTATTCGTACATGTCCTCCACATACTCGGCGTACCACTGGCTGGCCGGGACGTCGGTGAACTGCCCTTGATAGGTCTTGGTCTTTTCAAAGTTCTGCCAGCCTGGGGCAGCAGAGGCAGAGACCGAGAGGCCCAGGGTGACGGCCAGGGCAAGGGAGAGGGCGCAAAGTCGTTTCCGGGGTTTCATAACGGGTCCTCCTTCTCAGCGGCTGGGGGACTTCCCCAGGTCTTTGTTCAGTTGGCTGGACAGGCGGCGGAAGAGCAGGCCCAGTTCGGGCTCCTCCCGGCAGACCTCCACGCAGGCCTGGCTCAGGGCATCAGCGGTGCGCATGAGGAGGGTGGAGTCGTGGCGGCTGCAGCCGACCGTTCCTTCGGGACAGGTCCGGTCGGGGGTGCGGCCCAGCAGGTAGTCAGCGGACACCTGGTAGTAGTCGCAGACCTTGGCCACGAAGGCCAGACCGGGCTCCCGAATGCCGTTTTCGTAGTGGGACAGCAGAGCCTGGGAGACCCCCAGATCCTGGGCGGCCTGGCGCTGGCTGATCCCCTTCTCGTGGCGCAGCTGGGAGAGCGCCTGAGAGAACATCACATTCATGGGTTCCACTCCTTTGGGCTCCGGTTGGGTGAGGGAGCCCCTTGGGAATTCTTTAACAGTGGGTATATTATATCTTGCCCATTACACCCTGTAAAGGGGAGGAAAAGGAAAATTTTTGAGGGGTTCGTCCCCCTTCTTCCCGATGGGGCCAAAGGCGGCAAAATGCCCCAAAAGCAACCCCTTGACGGGAGGGAAGGGGTGCAGGTATCATCGTCCTGTAACTGGTTTGTAACTATTTGAGTACCACAGAAAGGAGCGGATTATTTGCACCATTCCAACCGTCCATATCCCATGGAGGACCTCTCCGGGCCGGAGGAGTTCTTCTGTCAGCTGGCCGATCTGGAGGCCGAATTCCAGCGCCCGCCCCACCGACGGCCTGTGCGGAAAAAGACTCTTCTGGCTGGGGCCTTGGCCGGGCTCACCGGCCTTTCCGTCCTGGGGGCCGTGGCTGCGTCCACCTGCACCCTCTGCTATGCGGTCTCCAGCCAGGGAGACCCGCCCCTGGCCTATGTCCAGGGGGAATTGGCCTACACCCAGGCGGTGAGCCAGGTGGAGGAGCAGGTCTCCCAAATCTTGCACACCGAATACAACTACCCCGAAGAGACCCAAGTGGCCCTGGCCATTGCCCCCAAGGAGAGTGTGCAGTCCGCCGAGGAACTCACCGCCAGCCTCATGGAGACCGTGCCCCAGGTGCAGGAGGCCTGGGTCCTGACGGTGGACGGGGTGGCCGCCGGGGCCTGTTCCACCCAGGAAGAGGTGGAGCAGGCTCTGACCCTGGTGAAGGAGGGCTATTCCAACCAGAACACCAAGTCCGTGACGGTCTGCAATGAGATCGACATCCACCTGGATTATCTGCCCGCCGAGGACGACCTCTACGATGCCGAGACTCTGGCCGGAGCCCTGATGCTGCCCACGGAAGAGGAGGAGGAACCCCTTCTGACGGTGGAGACCGTGGAAGAGGTCACCTATACCCAATCCATTCCCGCCCCCACCCAGGAGCAGGCCGACCCCACTCTTCTGCTGAACCAGCGGGAGACCATGCAGGAAGGAACCGATGGACTGGAGGAGCGAACCGACCGGGTTACCCGCCGGTGTGGGGTGGAGACGAGCCGGGAGAACCTGTCCGTGGATGTTCTCACGGAGCCGATTCCCCAGCGGATCGCAGTGGGGACTGCCCAGGGGGTGGAGGCGGCCCGGGGCCGGTTCCTTTGGCCCACCATCGGGCAGATCACCTCGCCCTTCGGGTATCGGACCATCTTTGGGTCCACCAGCTTCCACCGGGGCCTGGACATTGCCAACGTCACTGGGACGGACATCCTGGCTTCCGCCGGGGGGACGGTCACCTGGGCGGGGGCGAAGGGGACCTACGGGAACCTGATCATCCTGGACCACGGCAACGGCTTTACTACCTATTATGCCCATTGCTCCCAGCTCCTGGTGACGGAAGGCGATACCGTAAGCCAGGGGGAGAAGATTGCCCTCATGGGGTCCACCGGACGGTCCACCGGGTCCCATCTGCACTTCGAGGTCCGCTGGCAGGACGACCTCCTGGACCCACAAAAATGTTTGCCTTGAATCTTTGTTTTCCGGACGGCGTTTTCCTGGCCGCCCGGCCTTTTTTTGCCCGGTTTTGGAAGGAAAGAAATCCTTCAGCGGCAAGGGTTTCGGAAGTAAATTCGGTTGGAATTGCAAGGTTTCTGTTTCGGCTATGAAACAATCTTTTTTTACTTTTATCATATTGTCAATAGATTGCCTTTTTAGTAGGTTTCCTGTAATGTGTGGGCTAATTGATGCTCAGGACCGCGAAAAACCGACAACCCTGTCGGGCGGATACCTGGAATTCCGGTTTCATCGTCATTACCATCACTATTTTTAAGGAGGACATTATGCTCCCTGTAAATCCTGAGGCAATTGGCGTTTTTGGCCTGTTTGCTACCGTTATCTGCTTCGGCCTGGAACAGGTCGGTGTCGGCGTCAAGGGCGCTGACCATGCAAAGCTCACCCGTACTCTGGGCTACATCGCAATCATCTTCGGCGGCGTTTGCCAGCTGTACACCGCAATCAGCATGTTCCTGTTCAGCTGCGCTGGCGACCACAGCAAGTACCTGGGCACCGTGTTCGGCTTCTTCGGCCTGTTCTGGATCCTGGTCGGTCTGTTCTTCCTGAAGGGCGGCGACAAGAAGGTCATGGCACACTTCTTCTTCTGCGCTCTGATCCTGGTCGTTCTGTTCACCATCCGCGCATTCGCTGACGGTCTGATCTGGCCCCTGGGCATCGACTGCGTCGTCATCGACGTTCTGCTGATCACCCTGATCTTCGGTTGGTACACCGAGAGCCCCAAGCTGAGCAAGCTGGCTGGTGTCTGCAACCTGGTCATCGGTGCAGTCTCCTTCTTCCTGCTGTATCCCCACGTTCTGGGTTAATTTTTTCACACACTTAAAATCTCGACCAATTGAAACCGGCTCAAGATTCCCGGTCCAGGCTTTTGTCTGGACCGGGTTTTTTATGCGGAAATCCTGGGTGACATGATCACGGAGGGGTTGCATCCCTGTGTTATAATGGGAACAACGAGAGAGAAGGAGGAACTTCCATGTCCGAAGAGAAACGAACGAAACGATTGGCCCGGGTGGACCAGACCCTTTGCGCTGCCTGCGGTGTTTGCATGAAGGTCTGTCCCAAGAAGGCCATCGCCGTGTATAAAGGGCTGTACGCCCGAGTGGAGGAGGCCCTTTGCATTGGCTGCAAAAAGTGCGCCAAGGAGTGCCCCGCCAGCATCATTATGATCCAGGAGGTGGACCGATGAAACAGCAGAAACAATGGTATGACTACCTGTGGGTCCTGTCTCCCATCTACCTGGCCCTGGGCTTTGTGAACATCCTGTTCGCCTGGTTGGGTCTGGTCTTCTTCTGTACCCCCCTTATCGTGTCCATCGTGACCGGGAATAAGGGGTACTGCCACCGGTACTGCGACCGGGGCCAGCTCTTCGCCCTGCTGGGTGGCCGCTTCGGCCTGTCCCGAAAGAAGGACATGCCCCGGTGGATGGTGTCCAAGTGGTTCCGCTACGCCTTCCTGGCGTTCTTTATGACCATGTTCCTGCTGATGCTGTGGAACACCTACCTGGTCTTTGCCGGGGCCCAGGACCTGAAACAGGTGGTCACCCTCCTGTGGACCTTCAAGCTCCCCTGGCAGTGGGCCTACCACGGGACCCTGTTCTCCGACGGGGTGGCCCAGT
>JAFYPT010000105.1 GCA_017547425.1 Ruminiclostridium sp. | reverse complement strand
TCGTGCTCGGTCTCACGGACGGCACCGGCTACCTTGGTGTCATACTCCTTCACGGCGTAGATGGCGGTCTTCAGGGCATCCATGGAGATACGAGCCATGGTCTCAGCAACCTCCTGGGCACGGGCGATTGCCACGGCAGGGGTATGCAGCAGACGCTGGTCCAGAATGGTGATCTGGTCGGGGGTCTGCTCCTCGGGCAGGACCTTGTAGGCCAGCTTTTCCAGCAGACCGGCGCAGGGCAGCAGCAGGACGGTGCACAGGATGTTAAATGCAGTGTGGACGATGGCGATGCCGGAATGGTCGATGGGCAGGTCCACGAAAGCAAAGTTCAGCACAGCGTTGGCGCCCATAAAGACAACCAACAGAACAGTAGAACCCACCACGTTGAAGAGCAGGTGGACCACAGCGGCACGACGGGCGTTGCGGTTGGTACCCACGGAGGACAGCATAGCGGTGACGGTGGTGCCGATGTTCTGACCCATGATGATGGGGATGGCGGCGCCGTAGGTAATGGACCCGGTGACAGACAGGGCCTGCAGGATACCCACGGAAGCGGAGGAGGACTGAATGATGGCAGTCAGGGCTGCACCGGCCAGAACACCCAGGATGGGATTCTGGAACATCACGAAGAGCTGCTGGAACTCAGGCACATCCTTCAGACCGGACACGGCATCGGACATGATGTCCATGCCAAACATCAGGACGGAGAAGCCCAGAAGGATCATACCAATGTCCTTCTTCTTCTCGCTCTTGGCCATCATGATGAGGATGGTACCCACCAGGGCCAGGATGGGGGTGAAGGAGGTGGGCTTGAGCATCTTCATGAAGATACTGCCGCCGTCAATACCCGCCAGAGACAGGATCCAGGAGGTGACGGTAGTACCCACGTTGGCGCCCATGATGACGCCGATGGCCTGGCGCAGGGAGAGCAGGCCGGAGTTTACAAAGCCAACGACCATAACGGTGGTGGCAGAGGAAGACTGAATAACGGCGGTGACCAGCATACCGGTCAGGAAGCCTAAAATCTTGTTAGAGGTCATCTTGCCCAGCAGCATCTTCAGGCTGCCGCCAGCGAACTTCTCCAGGTAAGCGCCCATCTGGTGCATACCGAAGAGGAAGAGACACAGGCCTCCGATCATCGTTAATACGTCAAAAATATCCATTGATTTGACCCTTTCTTGTCAGTCGTTTCTTAGTGTCTTCGGATTCTTTTTCTCACAGGTCCTTATTGTAAACAATCTAAGTAAAATGAACAAGCAGGAAAAGGTTAAATCTCGGTTAAATCCCTTTACATTCCAGTTTTTTCCACACCAGGGATATAGGGGGCGCCGTCCTTGGACCGCTGACCGGTGACGGCGTATTCCACCCACTCGGCCAGGTTGGTGGCGTGGTCGCCGATACGTTCCAGGTACTTGGCCACCATGAGGATGTCCAGGGCCTCCTCGCCCTTGCGGCTGTCGGCAGAGAGCATGGCGATCAGGTCATCCTTGATCCGGTGGAACCAGCCGTCCACCACATCGTCGTAGGCAATGACCTGGCGGGCCAGGTCCAGGTCCAGCCGGACGAAGGCTTCCACGCTCTCCCGCACCATGCGGATGGCCTCGTCGGCCATCTGCTCCAGATGGGCCTTGGCCTCGGTCTGGTAAGGCCGGATGAAGTGCGCCAGCTCGGCGATGTCTGCGGCCTGGTCACCAATGCGCTCCAGGTCGGTGATCATCTTCAGGGCAGCGGTGATGCGGCGCAGGTCGGTGGCCACGGGCTGCTGCTGAAGCAGGAGCTTGGTGCAGAGGGATTCGATCTCCCGCTCCATGTCGTCGATCTCGTGGTCCACGGCGAAGACATGGTTCTCCAGCTGACGGGCCGCCTCCTCTTCCCCTTCCAGGGTCTTGACCGACACGCCGATGGCGTCCTGGCACAGGCCGCCCATGGCGGTCATGAGGGTGTACATATTCTTTAACTGTGCGTTGTATCGATTGCGCATTATCCGAACCTCCCGGTGATGTACTCCTCGGTTCGTCTATCCCGAGGCATGGAAAAGATCTGTTCGGTGGAACCAAACTCCACCAGTTCGCCCATGAGGAAGAAGGCCGTCTTATCGGACACACGGACAGCCTGCTGCATATTGTGAGTGACCATGATGACGGTGTACTTCTTCTTCAGCTCCACGGCCAGGTCCTCGATCTTGGAGGTGGAGATGGGGTCCAGGGCAGAGGTGGACTCGTCCATCAGCAGGACCTCCGGCTCGTTGGCCAAGGCACGGGCGATGCACAGTCTCTGCTGCTGACCGCCGGACATACCCAGAGCGCTGGCCTTCAGGCGGTCCTTCACTTCGTCCCAGATGGCGGCATCCCGGAGAGCCTTCTCCACGATCTCATCCAGCTGGGCCTTGTTCCGAATGCCGTAGGTCCGGGGACCGTAGGCTACGTTGTCGTAAATACTCATGGGGAAGGGGTTGGCCTTCTGGAAGACCATACCCACCCGCTTACGCAGGCTGGTGGGGTCCAGGTCCTTGGCAAAGATGTCCTGGCCATCGAAGCAGACCTTGCCCTCGATGCGAACGCCGGGGACCAGATCGTTCATGCGGTTCAGGGTCTTCAGGAAGGTGGACTTGCCGCAGCCGGAGGGGCCAATGAGGGCGGTGATCTCGTTGGCCGGAATGGCCACATTGATATTTTTTAAGGCATGATTCCCCTGGTCACCGGCATGCTTCTTGCCGGTGGAGCCATACCACAGGTTCAGATTTTCCGCAGTGATGATATTTTCCATGGGTCATCCTCTCTTTCGTTTCAGTTTTTTACGGGCCAGGTTTGCGGCCAGGTTGATGCCAAAGACCAGCACCATCAGGATGGCGGCGATGGCAAAGGCCACGCCGGTCTCGCCTCGCTCGTTGGCGTAGACGTAGAGGGCCACCGTCAGGGTGGCGGAAGAAGACTGGAGGGACTGGGCAAAGCCGTTGAGCACCAGACCGAAACCCGCCGTAAAGAGCAGGGCGGCCGATTCACCCACGATGCGGCCCACCGCCAGGATGCAGCCGGTGACGATGCCGTCCACAGCATTGGGCAGGACCACGGTGCGGACCACCCGCCACTTCCGGGAACCCAGAGCCAGAGCGCCTTCCCGGTAGGACTGGGGGACGGTCTTCAGACTCTCCTGGGTGGTGCGGAGGATGGTGGGCAGGATCATGAACACCAGGGTCAGGCCGCCGGCCAGGATACCCTGCTGCAGGCCCATGATCTGGATGAAGAAGAGCATACCCACCAGGCCGAAAAGGATGGAGGGCAGACCGGCCAGGGTCTCGGCGGCGTACTCAATGAGGGCTACCATTTTGCGGTTGGTGGCGTACTCCGTCAGATAGATGGCCGCACCCACGCCCAGGGGCAGGACCACAGCCAGGGCCACCAGGATGATATAGAGGGTGTTGAGAATGTTGGGCAGGATACCAATGGTGTTCTTGAGGTAGCTGCTCTGGGTGGAGAGAAGCTCCCAGCTGATGTGGGGCAACCCCCGGTAGAAGATGTAGCCGATGATGGTTGCCAGCAGGGCGCAGGTCACGACGGCACACAGGTACAGCAGGCCCCTTACGGCCGTGTTGTATACTTTGCGGGATGCAGATAAACCGTTCATATCACCCCTCCTTTCGTCCCTTGATGAGGACGTTCAGCAGCACGTTGATGAGCAGGATAAACAGGAACAGGACCAGACCCACAGAGAAGAGGGCCTCCCGCCACAGGCTGCCGTAGGCGGCGTAAGACATCTCGGATGCGATGGCTGTAGTCAGGAAGCGGACAGGCTGGAACAGACCGGGCAGGTTGGGCACGTTGCCGGAAACCATGATGATGGCCATGGCCTCACCGATGGCACGGCCCACGCCCAGAACCACGGCAGTGGCCACACCACTGCGGGCAGCGGGGAAGGAAACCCGGAAAGCGGTCTCCAGCTTGGTGGCGCCCAGAGCCAAGGAAGCCTGCTCATACTCCTCAGGGACAGCCCGGAGGGCGGTCTCTGCCACCTGGATGATGGAGGGCAGGATCATGACCGTGAGGACCAGGATGGCAGCCAGCAGGGTGGCGCCGGAGGCCAGGTCAAAGGTCCGCTGGATGGCAGGGACCAGAACGATCATACCCACCAGGCCATAGACCACGGAGGGAATGCCTGCCAGAAGCTCCACCGCCATATGGATGACGGCGGCCAGCTTGGGGTGGGCCACCTTGGCCAGGAAGATGGCGGTCATCAGGCCCAGGGGGACACCCAGGACCACGGCACCGGCGGTGCCGTACACAGAGGTCATCATAAAGGGCAGGATGCCAAACTGCCCGCTGTTGGGAGACCAGGTCTTCCCAAAGAAGAAGCTCTTCAGGCCGATCTCGCCGATGGCAGGCAGACCGGACACCAGCAGATACACACTGATGAAGAGCACGAAAGCCACCGTCAACGTTCCGCACAGGAGGAACAGAATGCTCATGAATCGTTCCAGAGCATTGTGGCCAAAAGATGTTTGGGTCATTGTCAATTCTTCTCCTTCAAAAGCCTTGCAACATTCGCCCGATTGGCGAAGTATACTGCAATCGGTTGATCCCGAGGACAATGCCTCGGGATCAACTCTTCTCCGCCTGCCAGTGTGCCGGTCAGGCACACCCAACAGGCTGCCACTCCCACTTCGCAGAACCCAACAAAGTGGTTCTGTGAAGTCTTACTTTACAGGGACTGCACCGGCAGCGCGGATCAGGTCGTTGGCTGCGGAAGAGGTGGCGAAGTCAAAGAATGCCTGGGCAGCCTGGCTCAGCTCTGCGCCGGTCTTGGTGACCATCACAAAGGGGCGCTGGATGGGGTAGGAACCGTCCAGAACAGCAGCCTCGGAGCAGGCAACGCCGTCCACGGTCAGGGTCTTGATGCCCTCCTGGCCTTCCACGGAAGCCAGGGAAGCGTAGCCAATGGCGTTGGGGTTGTTCTTGACAGCCTCGATGACTGCGCCGGTGGAGGTCAGCTCCTGGCTCAGAACACAGGCATCCTCGGTGTCGGTGATGGACTCAAAGCCGTCACGGGTGCCGGAGCCGGACTCACGGCCGATGCAGGCGATGGCGCCGGCTTCGCCGCCCAGCTGGGACCAGTCGGTGATCTCACCCCGGAAGATGGCGGCAATGTCCTCCAGGGACAGGTCCTCCACGGGGCAAGCCTCGTTGACGATGACGGCAATGCCGTCCAGGGCCACCACGGTAGCGGTCAGGCCGTTGGCTGCCTCTTCCTCCTTCAGGTCACGGGAGGACAGGCCGATGTCGCAGCTGCCGTTGC
>JAFYPT010000104.1 GCA_017547425.1 Ruminiclostridium sp. | reverse complement strand
TGACCCTGCCACAAGGCAGGGCCGATGTGGGCATCGGCCCCTACATGGGTTGTAGTACCCTTCACGTTTATCGTAAGGGCAGATATGGAATCCGCCCCTACGGAGAGACTTCCTCTACACCTGCCAAGGCTTCTCCCAGGGATTCGTATGTTTCCAGGAGGGCGGGGGTATCGGCCCGCACCTGGTCCAGACGGCCCTCTCGGGCGGCCAGTTCCAGGGCCTCGGCCCGGTCTCCCAGGTCCATGGCACCGATCCACCGGGAGGCACTCTTGAGGCTGTGGACCTCGATGGCGTAATCCTCCCACTGCCCCTCCCGGAAGGTCTCCCGGATTCGCTGGAGCTTTCCGGGGATCTGGTCCCGGTACATGAGGAGGGTCTTGCGATAGATCTCCGCCGTGCCGCAGAAGCCCATACCCTGCTGGACATCCACCCCAGGCAGGCTGGTCAGGTCCTCCGGCAGGGGCCCGGACTCTCCCAGGATCACCTGACGGCTGGGGGCCTTCTGCTTGTCCTCGGGAACCCAGGTCCTGAGGGCCTCGTCCAGGGCCTCCAATGCCACCGGCTTGGAGACAAAATCGTTGAAGCCGTTGTCCAGGAAGAACTCCCGCATACCCTTCATGGCGTTGGCCGTCAGGGCCACGATGGGCACCACGGCAAAGTAGGGGTCTTTTTTACCCATTTCCCGGATGCGGCGGGTGGCTTCCACACCGTCCATGTCGGGCATCATGTGGTCCATGAGGACCAGGTCAGGCCAGACCTGGGTCATCTGCTTCAGGGCCTCCTGACCAGACCGGGCGGTGTAGACCTCCATCTCGTAGGGCCGCAGCAGACCCTGGCAGACCTTCAGGTTCAGGGGCTGGTCGTCCACCACCAGAACCGCCGCCTCGGGGGCGGTAAAGCTGTTGACGAACCGGTCATTTTCCTGGGTGGTCTTGCCTTCGTAGGGGCCGCAGGGGGTGGGGTCCAGGACTTTTTGAGGAATCCGGACCCAGAAGTCACTGCCCACCCCGTACTGGCTGTCCACGCCGATCTGGCCGCCCATCAGTTCGGCCAGGTTCTGGCAGATGGTCAGGCCCAGACCGGTGCCCTCGATGTGGCGGTTGGCTCCACGGTCCAAGCGGCCGTAGCTGTGGAAGATGTAAGGCATATCCTCTTTCCGGATGCCCACACCGGTGTCCTCCATGTGGATGACCAGGGTGCCGTCAGCGCCCTCCGGCTCCCAGGCGACCACCAGAGTCACGGAACCGGCGTTGGTATACTTCACGGCGTTGGAACCGAAGTTCATGATGATGTGGCTGATGTTCACGTCGTCGCCAAAGAGGACGGCAGGGATGTTCTCGTCCACCCGGGCAGAGAAGGTGAGCTTCTTCTCCTGAGCCCGCATGGAAAGGACGGTGATGGCATCGTGGAGGACCGACAGGATGTGGTACCGCTCGGGTTTGAGCTCCATCTTGCCCGCCTCGATCTTAGACAAATCCAGAATGGAGTTGATGTTGTCCAGCAGGATCCGTCCGCTGCCCCGGATGTCCCGGAAACAGTTGTCCTTTTCTTCCCCATCCTCCTCCCGGAGGCCCAATTCGGACATACCCAGAATGGCGTTCAAGGGGGTGCGGATGTCATGGGACATGTTGGCCAGGAACTGGGACTTGGCCTGGCTGGCGGCCTCTGCGGCCTGGGCCATGACACGAGCCTTCTCCTCTTCCTGCTGCAGCTTCACGGTGAGGGTGTTGTCCTCAAAGATCCACAGGGTCTTGGGGGTGGCCTGGGAATACCCCGACATGGGCAGGATGCGCATGGTCAGCCAGGTGTCATCCCGCTTGTGGAAGGTCAGCTCAATCTGAGGTTTCCAGGCAAGCTCCCAGCGGATGCGGTCCAGCTGGACAAACTCCCGGAACTCCAGGGCATCCTCTTGGGCCACCAGAGTTTCCACATACAGCTCCATGGTGGCCGAAAGGCAATGGTCGGCCTGGGCCAGCAGACGGGAGAAGTAGTCCGGGACCTTGATGCTTCGGGCCCTGTCCTCGTTCAGGTCCACCACATAGATGCCCTGGTAATACTCGGATATAACGTGGACGAAGTCCAGCTCGTCTTCCGACTCGGCCAACTGCTTGGCCCGGAGGAAGAGGGCTTTCTCTTTCTCCTCCAACAGCCGCTTCTCCTCCAGCTGGAGGCGTTTAGACTCGGTGACCTGGTGGATGAGGCAGTTGCATTTGATCTGGTGGGTGGAAGAGTCCCGCATATAGTACAGCTCGGCCGAATGCCACTGGTACTCTCCCCCGGGGCCCTCCACCCGGTAGTCCAGAATCCGTCGGGTCTCCCCGGACAGGAAGGCGCTGATGAGGGAACTGCGCTCCATGGTGCGGATGTAGTTCTCCCGGTCCTGGGGATGGACGGTGGGGGCCACCAGATCCCGGATGAAAGCGGTGTAGGACAGGTGCTCCTGGCTGGCCAGGTGGTCATAGACCTCCCTGCCCCAGAGCATCCGCCAGCGGTCCTCCTCCAGGGAGAATTCCAGACCGGCCACGGTGCCCTCCATCATACGGCTGAGGAACTTGTCGGCGGCCTCCTGGCGGTGGCGGGCCTGGACCTCCCGGGTCACATCCCGGATGGTACCCACGGCCTCCACGCCCTCGTGGTCGGCCAGAGGTTCCACCCGCAGCTGGATCCAGGTCTCCTCCTGGTCCAGGGTGCAGACCTCGATCTCACTGTCCTGGCCCAGAGCGGCCTGCTCCAGGGCAGAGAGGAAGGGGGCCTCCCACTGGGCGGAGCAGTTCAGCTCGGTGAGCAGCCGGAGGGGGGTATACAGGGTGGCCTTCAGCTGGTTGCCCCGGCCCTTTTCCGGGGTGAGGAGACGGATCATGCCGTCCGGGAGCAGCTCAAAGACCCGCACGTCAGACCCGGGCAGGGCGGCGTTCATGAGGGTGTTGTTGCGGGAGACCTCCTGGTGGAGCTTGGCCTGGGCCAGCTGCTCCCGGGAGGCCTGGTACAGCAGAACGGCCACCATGGCCACGGCGTAGATCATGCAGAGGAAGGCATAGACCTGGCCCGAGGACATGATGCCCTCTGCCTGGGTGACCGCCTTCTCCCGGGCGGCGGCGTAGAGGCTCCAGCCGGGCAGGGCGGTGTTTTCCGCGCAGAAATACAGCTGACCCTCCTGGGTCTTCCGGGAGAGGACCTGGTCCTCCGTTCTCGGATCCCCCGCCTTCAGCCGGTCAGCCTGGTCCTGGGTGAGGGCATCGGCGGCGTAGAAGTTTTCTCCCAGGGTGTCCTCCTCCCAGGTGTTCAGGAGGATGGCACCGGTGGCTGTTTCAAAGACCACCACCCCCTGGTCCCCCTCCAGGAAGGAGCGGAAGAAGGAGCCCCCGAAGAGGTCCTCCAGGGCCATGGTGCCGAAGAGGAAGGACTGGCTGCCGGGGATCTGCACATACAGCCGGATGGTCCAAACAGGTTCCCCGTCCAGGGTGATAACCTCTGCCTGACCCAGGAGGAACTCTCCCCCGGATCCCTGGCAGACCTGAGCCTCCGCCCATGGGACGGTCTCCTGCCAGGTGCCGTCACTGAAGACCGCCGACCCGTCAGGGAGCCGAATGCCCATCTGGGCAAAGGGGACGGTGGTGGTCATGGCGTCCAGCATCTCCCGGGTGACCTGGTCCTGGGACCAGTGGACGGCAGCCAGGACCTGGGCGGCGGTGGTCAGGCGGCTGGCCACGTCCTCCACCTTGCTGGTGACACCGGCGCTGGTTTGCTGGGCAAAGGCAGGCACCCGCTCCATGGCAGCCTCCTCGCTCCGTCGACCCAGCTCCAGCTGGAGGACCAGGCAGGTGGCAGCAAAGCAGGCCAGCAGAACGGCCACCGCCCGGAACATACCGGGATGTTTTTGATATTTTCTCATGGCAGATCCCTCCCATGGATGATTCTTTTCCCCTTGTATCATACCATAAAAAAACAGGGGCTGTATAGACAGCTCCTGTTTTTACCGTGCAATTTTTGCGTTATCGTGTGTTCTCCTCCCGCTTCTGCCCCACGGCAATGAGGGGCACGGTGATCAAGATCAGCAGGAAGCCCAGGAAGTCATAGGCCGTGAAGGCCACCCCCAGAACCAGGACGGAGATCACCACCGCCCCCACCGGCTCGGTGGCCGACAGGACGTTGCCTGCGATGGG
>JAFYPT010000103.1 GCA_017547425.1 Ruminiclostridium sp. | reverse complement strand
TTCACATTGTGTTAGGAACAATAGGCCACGGGGTTCACGCGGCTGCTCTTGGAGCTGTTCAGCCACATCTCGAAGTGCAAGTGGTTGCCGGTGGAACTGCCGGTGGTGCCGACACCGCCGATCTTCTGACCCTGGGACACGGTCTGGCCTGCGGAAACAGAGCGGGAGACCATGTGGGCGTACAGGGTACGGCTGCCGTCTGCATGGGCGATGGTCACGTAGTTACCATAGGAGGAACCATAGGTGGACACGATGACCACACCGGCCTTGGAAGCCACGATGGGGGTGCCGGAGGGGGCAGGCACGTCGATGCCGCTGTGGTACTCCTTGCCATGGAAGGGGCAGGTTCTCCAGCCGAAGGCAGAGGAGACTCGGCGATAACCGGGCACGGGCCAGATGAAGCCCTTGCCGCTGGAGGAGTTGGCGGGGGGCACATAGCTGTTGCCACCCTGCTGCTGTTGTGGCTGTGGTTGTTGCTGCTGGAGAAGCTGCTGACGGCGAGCCTCCTCTTCCGCCTTCTTCTGGGCGGCAATCTGGGCGGCATAGGTAGCCTCAGCCTGGGCAATCTGCTTGGCCAGAGCGTCGGAATTATCCTCCAGCTCGTGGAGCTTCTCCTCATAGACGTTGGACTGGCTGGTGATCTGGTTGATGACGGCCTCCACAGCGGCCTCCTGCTTTTCCAGGTCGGCCTTCTGGGCGGTGAGGGCGGCCTTGGTCTCTTCCTCGGCCTTCTTGTTCTCTTCCAGGTCGGCTTTAGCCTCTGCCACGGCGATGCGGGCGGCTTCCAGCTCGTCCATGATCATGTTGTCATAGTCCACCACCTCAGAGATGGCGTTGACACGGTCCAGCAGATCGGAGAAGCTGTTGGCGTTGAAGAGAACCGCCCAGTAGGAGATCTCGCCACGCTCCTCCATGATGCGGACACGCTGGCAGAACTCATCGTAGTACTTAGCCTCTTCTGCCTGGGCTTCGGCCAGTTCCACTTCCTTCACGGCGATCTCCTGGCCCAGGAGCTGGATGGTCTCCTCAGAGACGGCGATCTCCTGGCGGAGGACCGTGATCTTCTCTTCCAGCAGGAACTTCTGGTCCAGAGCGGCGTTCTTGGAGCTGGCCAGCTTGCTCAGCTCCTTTTCAATGTTGGCCTTCTGGGAGCTCAGGCTGGAAGCCTGGTTCTTCAGGTTGTTGATCTGGTCTTTGGTCACGGCGGCGTGGGCCACGGGGATGGCCAGGGTCATCACCAGGACAAGAGCCAGAAAGAGAGCGCCGATCTGGTGGATGCGGTCCCGCCAGATGGTCTTGGGATATTCCATAGGGTTCACCTCATGTATCTTGGGTATCAAAAGGCATACTCTTACGATTCATCTGGCAGTATAGCATACCAGCACGACAATTGCAAGAAAACGTCAAAAGTTTAACAAAACCGTAACAAAAGGTCCCATCAGAGAGAGCTCTCCAATGGGACCTTATCGCAATTATGCTTCGATGTACATGACACCCAGGGTGCCGGGACCGCAGTGAGCACAAACCGTGCTCCCCGTTCGGGCGAAGAAGACGTCTTCCACCTCCACCAGACTGCGAATGAGCGTTTCCAGCTTGTCGCGAGTCTCCTGAGGCAGGACATCCGGACCGACCACAAAGACAGAACCGCCATAGATCTTCTGGCCGGTGAGCCGCTCCTCGATGTACTTCTCATAGACCTTGCCGATCTTGCCCCGGTACTTCTTGCTCACGTCCAGCTTGCCATCCTCCATGGCGATGCAGGGCTTCAGGGACAGAAGGTTGGCGCCGAAGGCTGCCACACCGCTGCAGCGGCCGCCCTTCCACATGTACTCCAGGGTGTCCAGCACGAAGCTGGTGCGGACCTTGGGAAGCAGTTCATTCACCGCCTGAAGGATCTCAGCGGCACTCTTTCCCTGGTCGCGGAGACGACAGGCCTCCATCACCAGCAGACTGATGCTGGTGGACAGGTGGCGGGAGTCCACGGGATAGACCCCTTCCAACTCCTGGGCAGCGATGACGGCATTCTGATAGGTGCCGGACAGTTCGGAGCTGATGTCGAAGTGGACCACTTCATAGCCCTCCTCCACCAGGGGACGGAAGAAATCCTCGAACTCCTGGGGGCTGACGGCTGCGGTGGTGGGCAGAAGCTTCTCGGCCTCGTACCGCTCAAAAATCAGGTCGGGAGAAATGCTCTCACCGTCCAGGTAGTTGTCCTGGCCGATGGTCACATGGAGGGGGACGATCTTGACCCCCAGCCGCTCTTTCAGTTCCTGGGGAAGGTCACAGGTGCTGTCGGCGGTGATATAGACAGGCTTGCTCATATTGAGTTCCTTTCTTTCCGGTATCAATGTGTGAAGATAGCAAATTATACCAGAAAATCAGCAAAAATTCAACTATATCAGTCCTGATTCAGAAAAAAGCTCCGGGTCAGGTCCAGGACCTTGTCCAGTTCCCCTTCCCCCATCAGGTTGTGCTCCCCGTTGGGCAGGAGAATGATCTCGGCACCAAACTGCTCAGCGAACGCCTGGGCCGCATCGGGCGGGGCCACATCGTCCCTGGCTCCGTGGACCATGCGCAGCTGGGTCCCATCAGACCGATACTTGGCAAAGACATCGTTCTCCTCCAGGTCCTGGAGGAAGGCGGGGGTGACCCGCATCTCCCGAACGTAATCGTAATCGGGAACGAAATACCCCTGGCGGGCCATGTCGGCTTTGGCCCGGTCATCCACCCACTGGTCCACCAGACGGGGCATGGCCACAGCGGCAGAGCGCAGGAAGGCCCTCTCCCCTGCGTGGTCACGGCCAGCCAGGTACAGGAGGGTGATATAGGCCCCGAAGCTGGAGCCGAAATAGCCGATCTTTGCGTTGGGGGCCATCTGACGGACGTGGGCCTCCACGGTCTCCAGGTCATCGATGCAGAAGGGTACCCGCAGACCCTCCTCCCAGATGGGGCTCTCTCCGTGGGAGGGGAAGTCAAAGCTGAACACACCCACGCCCGCCTTGGGCATCTCCTGGTTCAGGGCCATGACCATGGGGCTGAGCTTACTGCTGCCAAAACCGTGGCAGACGATGAGGATGCGGTCCTCCCCGTTCCAGCAGTTGTGACAGGGAATGTCATAGCCGTGTCGGCTGGTCAAAATCTCTTTCTTCATGGTCCGATCCTCCTAGTTTTTCATGGTTCTATTGTTGCACAGCTGGCCGGAACCGTCAAGAAAAAAAGATCCTTGAATTCTACAAATTCGGTGATGAAATCACATCCATCAACCTATCCATGTGGTATCATAATCCCAAAGAAAAGACACACACTAGAGAAGTGAAACAGAAATCGAAAGGAGTCATTGCTATGTTAAATTCTACCGTTTCCAAGCTGCTGGAAGAGCAGATCAACAAGGAGTTCTACTCCGCCTACCTCTACCTGGATATTTCCAATTACTATTACGATAAGAATCTGGACGGCTTTGGCAACTGGTTTAAGATCCAGGCCCAGGAAGAAAGAGACCATGCGCTCCTCTTCATGAACTACCTCCAGAACAACGATGTGTACCCTAAGATGACCGCCATTGATGCTCCCGGCAAGGTCTATGAAAACTTCCGTGAGCCCCTGGTGGCCGCTCTGGAACACGAACGGCTCGTCACCGCATCCATCAACAACATCTACGCCGAGGCATGGAAGGACAATGACTTCCGTACCCTGGAATTCCTGAACTGGTTCATCAAGGAGCAGGGCGAGGAAGAAAAATCCGCCAGCGACCTGATTGGACGCTTCGACCTCTTCGGTTCCGACCCCAAGAGCCTCTACGCTCTGGATGCTGAGATGGCAGGCCGCACTTACTCTGCACCCACCCTCACTTTGTGAGAGGTATCCTCCTATCTCCTTTCATAACTCCCGCGCGAAAGGCCCCGCCATCCGGCGGGGCCTTTCAGCTTTTTCCGATATATCCTATGGTCACGCTGGCAGGCCGATCAATCCAGCCAGGAGACTGAGGCTGCCGCAGAGAAGCATCACCAGGATGGGGTTGCACTTAAACTTCCGCAGGACCCCGAAGGCCAGGCAGAAGAGCAGTCCTCCCACCCAGTTCAGACCCTCCAGGGTCATAGGCCCTCCCGCAAAGAGGACCTGGAGGAGGATGGACAATCCCGCCCCGGCAATGAGGGCCACCACCGCCGGACGAAGGCTGGACAGGATGCTCTGGAGGATGGTCAGACCCTTATAGCGGAAGTACACAAAGCCCATGACGGACACAATCACCAGAGAGGGAAACAGGAAGCCCAGGGTGCCCACCAGGCCGCCCAGGACACCACCCACCCGGATGCCCACGAAGGTGGCGGCGTTGATGGCGATGGGACCAGGGGTCATCTCGGCAATGGCGATGAGGTCGGTGAACTCCGACATGGTGATCCACTGGTGCAGCTCCACCACCTGGTTCTGGATGAGGGGAAGGGCGGCGTAGCCCCCGCCAATGGAGAAGAGTCCCACCTGGAGAAAAGACAGGAGCAGCTGCAGATAGATCATGCCGCCCCCTCCCTTCTCTTCTGCCACAGGGGCCGAACGGCCCCCAGCAGGGCAGCGCCCAGGATGATGTAGATGACGTTCACCCCGAACACAAAGGTGGCCAGGAAGGCCGCCCCCAGAATGCACCAGTTCAGAAGAGACTTCCCCTTCACCAGATTGCCCCCCATGGAGAAGACCACATCCAGGAAGACCGCCGCCACACCGGCCTGCATCCCCTTGAGGGCCAGGGCCACCCAAGGGTTGGCAGAAAAGGCGTCGTAGAAAAAGGACAGGATGGTAATGATGGTCACCGGGGGGATGGCCGTGCCCAGAACGGACACCAGCATCCCCCAAAAGCCCGCCATCCGCCAGCCCAGGAGGTTGGCCGTGTTGATGGCCATGGCGCCGGGACAGGACTGGGCCAGGGCAATCATGTCCAGCATCTCCTCCTCATCGATCCAGTGGAGCTCGTCCACAAACTTTTTCCGCATGAAGGTGACGATGACAAAGCCGCCGCCAAAGGTAAAAGCGCTGATATAGAGCATGCTCACAAAGATCTTGCCCAATATCCCTTTTCTGCTCAGAGTTTCGTCCACAGGCCACCGCCTCCTTTCTTTTCCCATTAGGATACCACTCCCACGGCCCGTTGTAAATCCCAAAAGAAGTACCCCTTCGCCGTTGCAGCCAACAGCGAAGGGGTTTTGTCATGCCAATGCAAAATACAGCAAGACCACAATGCCCAGGACAAAGCGGTACCAGCCAAACACCTTGAAGTCGTTCTTCTTAATGTAGCCCATGAGGAACTTGATAACCAGCACGGACACCAGAAAGGCCACCACCGAGCCAATCACCAGGGTCATGAGCTCCGGACCAGTGAAAACCAAGCCGAACTTCAGCAGCTTCAGGAAGCTCAGGCCGAACATGACCGGGACGGCCAGGAAGAAGGTAAACTCTGCCGCCGCCACCCGGGAGACCCCGATGAGAAGAGCGCCCACGATGGTGGCGCCCGACCGGGAGGTGCCGGGGATGATGGACAGGACCTGGAAGAGACCGATGAGGAAGGCGATCTGGTAGGTGATGTCCTCCAGTGCCGCAGTCTTGGGGGTTCTGCCCTTGTTCCAGTTCTCGATGACGATAAAGGCGATGCCCACCAGAATGAGCATGGCGGCAATGACCACCGGGGTGTGGAGGTGAGCTTCGATCCAGTCGTCAAAGAGGATGGTGACCACCGCGCCGGGGATGCAGGCCACCACCACTTTGAGCCACATAGAGATGATATCCATCTTCACCAGAGGCTGGGTCTTGTCCTTCCACTGGAAGGGCCACATCTTCCCCCAGAAGAGGAGGACCACCGCCAGGATGGCACCCAGCTGAATGACCACGAAAAACATATCCTTAAAGTCCTGGCTGACGTTCATCTGGATGAACTCGTCCACCAGGATCATGTGGCCCGTGCTGCTGATGGGCAGCCACTCGGTGATGCCCTCCACGATGCCCAGGAATACAACTTTCAGTATTTCAACAAAATCAAGCACTTATCAGTTCCTCCCTCAGACCGTCTCAAAGACCCTGCCCCGCATGAGGGCCAGCAGCTGCCGGGCCAGACGCTTGGGGTCGCAGTCGGCCTTGCCGCACTGGCCCAGAAGGACCCCGGCGATGCCGTTGGCATAGAACTGGATTGCCACGGTGGCGTCCTCATGGCTGACCTCCAGCCCGGGGGCCTCCTTCTGGATGATTTCTAAAAGATACTCCCGCAGGGTATCGGCAAAGATCCGCTCGATGGACTCCCGCTTGGGGGACTTCATGAGGCTCTCCATGATCTCCCAGTTCTCCATGGCCGCCTCCACCACCTTTTCCAGGATGACCTGGGGATCCCGGACCTCCAGGGTCATGTCCACGGCCCGCTGGATCCCCTTTCGGGCAGACCACTCCACCACGTCCAGCAGATCCTGGAAGTGGTAGTAGAAGGTCTGGCGGGAGATGTGGCAGGTCTCCACCAGGTCCTTGACGGTGACCTTATCCACCCCCTTCTCCTTCACCATGGCAAAGAAGGTCTCGGCGATGATATTTTTCATATTGGTAGACACGGCATTTCCTCAGCTTTCTTCCGCCAGACCCATCAGGGTCTCGTACAGTTCCGGATACTCTTTCTTCAGCCGGACGATCCGCCCGCCCTGGCCCAGGAAGCAGTGCTCGCTCTTCCCGGTGAAAACCAGGGTGCCGTCGGCCTTTTCCATCTCATACCGGAGGGTCATCCGCACCCCGGTGCAGCGGACCACAGACACCCGGATGGCGATGGCATCGGCGAATGTGGTGGTGTTCCGGTACTGGCACTCCACCTCCGTCACAGGCGAGACCACCCCCAGCTCCTCCAGCCTGGCCAGATGCCAGCCGTGACGGGCCAGGTAGTCCACCCGGGCTTCCTCCATCCAGCGGATGTAGTTGGAGTGGTGGGTGATGCCCATGCGGTCGGTCTCGTAGTATTGGACGGTGTGAATGTAGGGTTCCATGGGGTTCTCCTCCCAAAAGACATAACTTGACAGTTTGACTATCTTACCACAATTTCGTTGGGTAAAAGTGAATTTTTTGCAAACAACTGGCCCCGTTCTTTTCAGGAAAGAACAGGGCCAGGTTGGTTTCTCCGTGGTTCAGAACTTTCCGCTCTTGCCGGAAAAGCCCTTGGCATCTATGGTGGTGCCGCCCTTGTGGTCCTCGATCTCCCGGACGCTCACCGTGGTGTGGATGAACTGGTTGTGGCTCACCCGCAGGTCCAGGCCGCTGTCGGTCACATAGACGTCGGCCTGCCGCTGCTGGACCGCCGTGTTCATGCCCTTCTTCTTCACCAGGACCACGATGGCTGCCACGATGAGGCCGGTGAGGACACCGCCCCCGATGCAGACACCCAGAGGCACAGGCTCTGCCTGGCCCACATCCACAGGGGTCCCCTGGGCGGCCAGGTCCAGGAAGTCTTCGCAGTCATCCACATAGGACTCGAAGCCTCCAAACCAGTCATCCTGGGCAAAGCTGGGCAGGAAGTTCTCGCTGATCACGTCCTTGCCGTAGTCGGTAAAGGCCGTGTGGGCCGTGCTGCCGTAGGCCACCAGGGCATACTCCCGCTCGTAGATATTCAGCATCAGCAGGATGCCGTTTTGTTCCGGCCCCTCGCCCAGACCCCAGGATGTATACACATCCGTAGCAAAGTCGTAGGCATCGGTCTCGTAGCTGTAGTAGGCATAGTCATCCACCGTGAGGATGTAGACCCCGCAGCCGTAGGTCTGGGCGATCTCCTGGCAGGCGGCGTCCAGAATGTCCACCTCATACAGGCTCATGACACCAGCCTCGTCATAGACCGAGGTCTGGACAGCCAAGGCGGACCCGGACAGGCCCACCACCATCACCAGAGCAAACAGGAGAGACATCAGATTCTTTTTCATCAGCATTCCCTCCTTACAGGAACAGGCGCAGGACCACAGACATAACCGCAGCCACCGGCGCGGCCACCCCGGCAAAGAGGGTCCACAGGCGGCCCTTGTCCACCGGGAGCTCGCCGATGAACTTGCCGGTCTGGCCGTTCATGGCGAAGAGGTAGTCCTTCCCGTTCCATTTGGTGTTGAGCATCCACACAGGCAGCAGGGCGTAATGGACCTTGCCCCGGTGGATGTGGTAGTTCTGGTTGGCGATGGTCACCCCGCCGAAGCCCACCGCCGTCCGGTAGAGGGCGTTCCGCGCGGTATCCTCCGCCCGGTCGTCGGCCCGCTTGGCGCTGTCCTCGGCGGAGACATCGTAGCGGTCGGCCAGGAATCCCGGCAGGTAGGCCCGCTGGAAGGGGACCATCTCCCCGTAGTCGAAGGGTTCGATAGCGTCCATGTGGCCGTCGGGCATCTTTCTGGAGCCGTCCACGGGGATCTTTTCAAAGGCGATGGAGCCTTCCCGCCGGAGGAGAAAGTGGTCGGTCTCGGTGATCTCCTGGTTTCCCCGGCGGAAGGTGCGGATCTGCACGGCGTTCAGGGTCATGTCGCCCTCCACCTCACCGTCAAAGAGCCAGAAGGGGACGTAAATGCCCTGGATCTCCTGGATGTGGTGGTCCTTGGAGAAGGACTTGGGCAGGAGGAACTTCCCCTTGCAGTGGTCCTTCAGAGCTTTCACCGCGTCCTCCTTGGTCTTCTTGAAGGGGATGACGAAGTCCGGCTTCAGGGCGCCGGAGAACTGCCCGGGCACAATGCTGGGGTTGCCACAGTAGGGGCAGCTGGTGGCCGCCGTGGTCTCTTCGCAAATCAGTTCCGCACCGCAGGTGGGGCAACTATAGGCCTTCATGCCATCCCCGTCGGCGCCCCAGTCGTCGATCAGGTCAGAGGTGTCCCAGCCGTCGCCGGAGGGGGCCTTCTTCTCCTGGGCGGCCGCCTTGGCGTCGGCCTCTTCGTTCTTCTGGGCATACAGCTTTTCCATCTCCTCCACGGTGTAGCTGCTGCCGCAATAGTCACACTCCAGCTTGCCGGTGGTCCCGTTGAAGTGAACGGGACCGGTGCAGGCCGGGCATCTGTAGTTGGTTACTTGTTCTGCCATGGGTTTTCCTCCTTCTCAAGGGATCTCACTCTACGATCATACCTTGTCGCTCTCGTCGAAGGGGTCGCCGCATTCAGGGCAGAACTTGGGGGGCTTGGTGGGATCTTCCGGCTCCCAGCCGCACTTGTCGCACTGGTACTTGGGGGTGCCTTCGGGCTTCTTGGTGCCGCACTCGCCGCAGAACTTGCCCTTGTTCACCTTGCCGCAGGTGGGGCAGGTCCAGCCGTCTTCGGGCTTCTTGCCGCCGCATTCCGGGCAGAACTTGCCGGTGATGCCAGCCGTGCCGCAGGCGGGACAGGTCCAGGCACCGGCAGGAGCCTGGGGTTCGGGCTTCTTGCCGCCGCACTCGGGGCAGAACTTGCCGGTGATCCCGGCGGTGCCACAGGCGGGACAGGTCCAGCCGCCGGCAGCAGGAGCCGGGGTCTGGGGCTGGGCAGCGGCCTGCTGCTGGCCCATCTGGAAGAGACCCTGGGCGTTGGCTCCGGCGCCTCCGGCCATGTTCATGCCCATAAAGGCCATGGCTGCACCGGCACCCTCATTGGCAGCAGCAGCCTGCATGGCAGCGCCCTGGGAACCAACCAGATAGGCGGCGGCCCGGGTGGGATCCATGAAGGCAGCGTTCCGCTGGAGCTCCTTGATCATCTTCTCGTCTTCCTCGATTGCAGAGACGCTGGAGACACCGAAGTTCACGATGACCAGACCACGGCCCTGGCCCCACTTCTCGCTGAGAATGCTGTTCAGGTGGTCGGCCAGTTCCAGGGTGTGGGAGGGCAGAGCAGAGTAGCGGATGCCCTGCTCAGAAAGTCGGCCAAAAGCGGGCTGGAGGGCGGTGAGGAGCTCGGACTTCAGCTGGCTATCCAGAGCATCCCGGGTAAAGCTATCGGCCACACTGCCTGCCACGCCCTTGTAGAAGAGGATGGGGTCGGCGATCCGGTAGGAATACTCACCAAAACAACGCAGACCGATGTCGATGTCGATGCCGGCTCTCTGGTCCACCACCCGGAAGGGGATGGGGTTAGGGGTGCCGTACTTGTTGCCGGTGAGCTCGCGGGTGTTGAAGAAATAGACCCGCTGGTCCTTGGGGGGTTCCCCGCCGAAGGTGAAGCGCTTGGCCATGGCGGCAAAGGACTCCTTGATGCTCTCGCCCAGGTTGCCGCTGAAGATGGTGGGCTCGGTGGAGGCGTCGTAGGTGTACTCGCCGGGTTCGGAGGCAAACTCCACGATCTGCCCCTGGTCCACGATCATCATGCACTGGCCGTCGGCCACCACGATGACGGAACCGTTGGTGATGATGTTGTCGGTGCCCTTGGTGTTGGAAGAACGCTTGCCCGTCACCTTCTGTCCCTTGAGCATGAGGACGTTGGCGGGGATCTCCTCGCACCGGAAGAATTCTTTCCACTGGTCAGCCAGCACTCCGCCGGCAGCACCCAATGCAGCTTTAATCAGACCCATATGTAATCTCCTTTCCATTACCGCGGGCGCAAATCGCCCTGTTTCTGTGATGATTCTATCATATTGCTCCACAAGATGCAGTAGCCCTGCCGGGGTAATCCAGGGCTACCATGGAGTAATCTTACCACTTCTGTTTTATTGTAGCATTTTCTGCCGGGAAAGAGAATGGGGTTGGAGGTTTTTTTGATGATGGAAAAAGAAAACCCGCAGACCGTTTCTGCGCAAAGGTCTGCGGGCTTAGTGAATAGTGAAAAGTGAAAAGCGAATAGCGCAAAAACGGCGATCCTCTTTCGAAGATCGCCGTTTTTGGTGCGGATGACGGGACTTGAACCCGTACGTCATGGACACACGCCCCTCAAACGTGCCTGTCTACCAGTTCCAGCACATCCGCAGATTTCAGTTACTAGAATAGTATACTCGCCTCCGAGCCATTTGTCAATCCTTTTTTTGAAAAGCCCGGCAGGGTCTCCCCTGCCGGGTCTCAAAAGTCATGCTTTCAAGGACGCAGGATAGGCGCCAGAGTCGTGGAGCTTCTTCAGCTCAGCCTCCACGATGGGGCGGTCCTCCTTATAGGTCACACCGAACCAGACGGCATCGGTGTCCAGAACGGAAACATTCAGCTTGCCGCCGGTGATGAGCTTATCCACCAGAACGGGCAGCAGGCACTCGGCCTTCAGCTCATCGGGGGCCAGATCCTTCAGGAAGTTGGTGAAGTACTCCTCCATCTCCTCAAAGATCCAGGGGGTGAAGCCCCAGAAGTTCATGGACACGGGGCTCTCGGGAGCCAAGGGAACTTCCTTCTCGGGGTCGGCAATGTCAGCGATGGAGCCGTCGGGATACTTCTTGATCTTCAGGGTCTCCTTGACCTTCTTCAGGCTGCCGTTCTCGGTCTGGCAGACACCACGGGAGACGGTGCCATGGTCGCTGACGGTGTTCATCAGGCGGTAGCCCACCATGGTGCCCTGACCGGTCTGCTCCAGGCGCATCAGCTCTTCGTAGATGGTGGTGAAGGCGGAACGGCCATAGTAGTCGTCGGCGTTGATGACAGCGAAGGGCTCCTGAACGGCATCCTTGGCACACAGAACGGCGTGGACGGTGCCGAAGGGCTTCTTGCGGTCGGCGGGAATCTGGTAGAAGGAGGGGACGCTGGAGAAGTCCTGGAAGACGTACTTCACTTCCACAGGGTCACCCTGCTTGGTCTTCATGGTCTGGATGCGGTCGCCGCAAAGATTCCGCAGAGTGGGTTCCATCTCCGGCTTGATGATAAAGACCACCTTGCTGAACCCGGCCTGGATGGCGTCGTAGACGGAATACTCCATGATGGCCTCGCCATTGGGGCCGATGCCGTCGGTCTGCTTCTCGCCGCCGTAGCGGGATCCCATGCCGGCGGCCATAATCACCAGTGCTGCTTTCATTGTGTTACCTCTCTATCGTGGCCGCCGTGGCGGCTGTTTTCTTTCATATAAGGGTATTATACTATGAAACGCCGGGGTTTTCCACGGTTCTTTGCATTTTTTCTGTCAAGTTTCAAAAAACTGTCGTATTTTCCCCGGAAGTATGGTTTAATAGAGGCAAGAAAGCAAACAAAGGAGGCCTTCCTATGAACAAACTGGAACTGCGCTGGCTGGGACACGCCTGCTTCGAACTGAAATACAAGGACTTCACGGTGGTCTTTGACCCCTTTGAGGACAACTATGTCCGGGGCTTCGGTGCGCTGGACGTGGCTGCCGACCTGGTCCTCTGCTCCCACTTCCACAACGACCACGGCGCCGCCTCTGTGGTAAAACCTCTGGAAGGCCACGTCAACCCCTTCCAGGTCACCGGCATCCAGACCTTCCATGACCCGGAACAGGGGGCCCTTCGTGGGGAAAACGTCATCCATGTGCTGGAGGCCGACGGCCTGAAGGTGGCTCACTTCGGCGACCTGGGCTGCCAGCTGACCCCGGAACAGCTGGAGGAGCTCCAGGCTGTGGACGTGGCCATGATCCCCGTGGGCGGGTTTTATACCATCGGCCCCGAGGAGGCCGCAGCCCTCATCGAAGACATCCAGCCCCGGGTGATCATCCCCATGCACTATAAGCTGGGTGATCTGGGTCTGGCCAACGTGGCCGAGGTTTGGGACTTCCTGTCTCTGTGGGAAGAGTATGTGGAATACCCCGGCAACACCATCACCGTGGATAAGAACACCGAGCCCCAGATCGCTGTGCTGAAGTTTATGGGGAATCCCTGACCCTGTTACCCTTATTGTAGGGGCGATTCATGAATCGCCCTCCCCCATAGTGTTGGAACCACGTTTCGGGCGCATCGTGATGCGCCCCTACGACAAACAAAAAACGTCCTGCTCGCGAGAGCGGGACGTTTTTTCATATAATCACAGTGTCGCCAGTGCTTCCTCATAAGCCGCCTTGGTCTTGGGGTCAAAGCAGACCATGGTGACGGTCTCGGGGGTGTCCTGTTCCGCCAGCACCTGGGCGATGGTGGAGATGGCGATCTCCGCCGCCTGGGTCAGGGGGAAGTGGTACACACCCGTGCTGATGGAGGGGAAACAGACCGTCTTGCAGCCGTGTTCCTTGGCCAGAGCCAGGCAGGATCGATAGCAGGAAGCCAGGAGGGCCGGTTCGTTCCGGTCACCCCCACGCCAGATTGGTCCGGGGGTGTGGATAACGTATTGGGCCGGGAGACGGTAGCCCTTGGTGATTTTGGCCTGGCCGGTGGCGCAGCCGTTTAAGGGGATGCACTCGGCCAGAAGCTCCGGACCGGCCGCCCGATGGATGGCTCCGTCCACCCCGCCGCCCCCCAGAAGACTGGTGTTGGCGGCGTTCACGATGGCATCGCAGGACTGGCGTGTGATGTCGCCCTGGATAATGAAGATGCGGTTTTTCATGTTTGCTCCTTTCGTTACCGGGAAGAAAAGGATGAATTCTCCCCCTGCGTTGGAAGCGAATTAAAGTTCTTTTTGGATACTTTTTCTTTCAAAAAAGTATCACAGCGCTCTCCAGCTTTCGTGTCGGATGCGGCTTCTGCCGCCCAGGGCGGCGTCCAGCTGACGGAGGAAGTCCTCCCGGTCGTCGGGCAGGGTACCCTTCAGGGGGACATAGTTGGAGGCGTGGTTGCTGGTGAAGTGGAAGGGGCCGTAGTTGAGACCTGCCACCAGGGCGCGGGTCTCCTCCAGGTACTCCCGGGCGGTGATCATCTGGAACTTGCCGCTGGCCACATCCTGGTACATGGGGGAGCTGGGCTCGGGCATGTAGGACAGGCAGGAGACATGGTGGGCCTGCATCCGGTTGAGGACCTTGATGGTTTCCTCCACGTGCTTCTTGGATGCCTCGCCGGGACCGGCCAGACCCAGGATGACCATGAGCCACAGGTCCATGCCTGCCTCCTTGAGCATATCGGTGGCCTCGATCATCTCGGCAGAGGTGACCCCCTTGTTGACCTTCTTCAGCAGGTCATCCCAGCCGGTTTCCACGCCCAGGTAGGCACGGGTCAGACCAGCCTGACGGAGCTCCTTCAGCTGCTCCAGGGTCTTGGTCTTGGTGGAGCGGGTGCCTGCGTAGGTGGTCACCTGGCGCAGGTTGGGGAAGGCAGCGTACAGGGCCTCCAGGATCTGGAGCAGATGTTCCTGGCGCATAACGATGGCGTCGCCGTCGCAGAGGAAGACTTTATCCACGGTAGCGGGGTCGTAGTAAGCCCGGGCCATGGCGATGTCCTCCATGATCTCCTTCATGGGGCGGACGTGGA
>JAFYPT010000012.1 GCA_017547425.1 Ruminiclostridium sp. | reverse complement strand
CACTTCTATCGCAATCTCTGCTGACCCCATCGCTCCCGCTCGCATCATCAGCAAGTACGCAAAGAAGTTCACCAAGCACTTCGAAATCAAGGGTGGTTTCGTAGAAGGCCGCGTTGTTTCTGTTGATGAAATTAACGCAATCGCTGCAATTCCCCCCCTGCCCCAGCTCCAGGCACAGGTCCTGGGAACCATGCTCGCTCCCATTACCAGCCTTGCTATCGTTATCAAGGCTATCGCCGAGAAGAACGGCGCTCCCGCTGCAGAAGCTGCTGCAGAATAATTACTTTAAAAAATTAACTTTATTAAATTCTTAATTAGGAGGAATTAAACATGTCTGAAAAGATCACTGCCCTGATCGAAGAAGTCAAGGCTCTTACCGTTCTTGAGCTTTCCGAGCTCGTACACGCACTTGAAGAGGAATTTGGTGTTTCCGCTGCTGCTATGGCTGCTCCCGCTGCTGGCGGCGCTGCTGCTCCCGTTGAGGAGAAGACCGAGTTCGACGTTATCCTGGCTGACTTCGGCGCAGAGAAGGTCAAGGTCATCAAGGCTGTCCGCGAGATCACCGGCCTGGGCCTGGCTGACGCTAAGGCTGTCGTCGAGGCTGCTCCCAAGGCAATCAAGGAAGGCATCTCCAAGGACGAGGCTGAAGAGATGAAGAAGAAGCTGGAAGAGGTCGGCGCTAAGGTCGAGATTAAGTAATTTAATCCCAACTTCCATTTTTCAAGTCTTAAAAATCCCACGGAATTTTTCCGTGGGATTTTTCTTTTCCCCTTGTAGTATAAAATAGAGCATAGAAAAGGCCCGCTGCATTCTTGCAGCGGGCCTTTGGCTTATCTATGGTTAGAATCAGGAAATACCACCGATGCCGTGCTCTTCGGCTTCCTCGATGCGAGCCAGATAGAGCTTCTTCAGGGTAATGCCGTCCACCTTGCCGGAAGCCAGGTAGGGGAACTCCGCAAAGACCTCGAAGTAAGCGGGAATCTTGTACTTAGCCAGACGAGGCTTCAGGAATTCACGCATCTCGGCCTCGTCGAAGGTGTAACCGTCCTTAATCAGCAGAGCAGCCGCAACGGTCTCGCCGAAGAAGTCATCGGGCACGCCCAGGACCTTAACGTCGGCAATGGCCTCGTGCTCGGAGATGGCGGTTGCAATCTCATTGGGGATGATGTTCTCACCGCCGCGGATGATGATCTCCTTGCTGCGGCCGGACAGGTGGACATAGCCTTCCTCGTCAATGTAACCAAGGTCACCGGTGTGCAGCCAACCGTCGGCATCCACAGCCTGGTTATCCAGACCCAGCTTGTAGTAGCACAGCATCATGAAGGAACCGCGCAGGCAGATCTCGCCAGACTCGGAACCGTCACGCTTGCACTCACGGCCGGTATCCAGCATACGAACGGAAACCTCGGTGTCGCCCAGAGGTCTGCCGATGGTCTTGGTGATGTGATCCATGGTGTCCTCGTAGTGGGTCTCGGTGGCGATAGCCAGCTCGGACAGGCCATACGCAGAGATCAGGTGGTTGTTGGGGAACTTCTCCTTGAACATCAGGAACTGAGGCTCAGTGGTGGCAGCGCCGCCCAGCAGACTGCAGCGGATGGATTCCACACGGTCGCTGCGGAAGTCCTTGTTGTTGACGATGGCCAGCATCATGGTGGGAACGGAGTGCAGGATGGTGCAGCGTTCCTTCTCGATGGTGTCCAAGATGGTCTCGGTACGCAGGTTATCGGGGATGTAGAGGGGGACATCCTGCAGAGCACAGGCAAACAGACAACCAGTGAAACCAAAGATGTGGAACAGGGGCAGGATCTGGCAGTTCTTATCCTCTGCATTCAGGCCGATGTTTTCAGCGGTAGCACGAGCTGCATTGATAACACTATAGGCAGACAGAACAACACCCTTGGGCTTGCCGGTAGAACCAGAGCTGAAGATGACCACGGAAGCGTTGTCGGATTCCACACGATAGCGGAAGCGGGTGGCACACTCTGCGTACTCGTCATAGCGCTTGGTGAAGTCCACGCTGTCGTCCACGTGCAGGATATGACGGATCTTGGAGTCCTCACCGGTGATGGCTTCCAGGAAGCCCTCCTTGACAGAGGGCATCTCACCCATGCAGAAGTGAGAAATATCGCCGATCTGAGACAGCTGGATGATCTCACTGCGCTGCAGGTTGAAGTTGATCAGCATGGCAACAGCACCCAACTTCTGGATAGCGAAGAAGGTGAAGATCCAGTTGGCGGAGTTGCTGCCGCACAGTGCAACATGGGAACCGACACCAACACCCATCTCATGCAGGTCCTTGGCAATGATGTGGGATGCCTTTTCGATGTCCTCCCAGGTGTAGCTGCGGCCCTGGTAAACCACGAAGGTCTTGTCTGCCACATACTCCATCTTTCTGGTCAGCAGAGCCTTGAAGGACATATGCAGGTGCTTGGGCTTCAGGACAGAGCCAGCGGGAACAACCGTGACCAGCTCATCCATACCGGTAACCCGAAAGACCTTGTAAACACGGTTGCTGGCGTTGATGATCTTGAACTGGTCAGGATAGCACAGACGCTTCTTCAGGATCAGCAGTTCGCGCAGACCGGTGTTGGTGATGTGCTCCACGTTGGCAAAATCGAAGATCACATTGCTATAGGTATAAAAGTCATACTGTCTGACCTCAGCGTGCAGAATCTGGCTGGTTCGTGCATCGATACGGCCCTCAATATGAAAAATAATTTGACTCGTTTCTTTGTGTTTTTCAACGGTAATTTCCATAACTATTTCCTCTCAATATGGGCCTGCATCTCCATATTTTACATAACGGCCCATTGTCCAAGATATTTTACAACAGAAACGGACAAAAGTAAAGGAAAAGTTGTGCATTTTTCCCACCAAATATCCCAATGATTCCCATGAGATTCCTTTCTAAACACAAGGTTTTCCATCCAATCCTGCAAGTATTTTACACTGACAAAAACCATCCGTCCGAATGGTCTTCGGACGGATGGTTTCACACAATCGTTAGATGGGAATGCAGCGAATCATGAGCTGATCGCAGACATCGTCAATGTTGGTTTTGTCGATGCCGGCCTTTTCCATGGTCTGCTTCACCCGGTCCACCAGGAAGGGGTTGTTCAGGTCACGAAGGGCATTCATCACGTTCAGCCGGCGGCCCAAACGGAAGATGTTCTGGGTCTCCTCAGGCAGCGCCAGGAACTGATCGATGGTGGCCAGCAGCCGGGGCTTTGCCTCGGGGAGCTTACCCCGGAGTTCCAGCAGGATGTTCAGGATGTGGTCGGAGTCCACCACACTGGTGATGCCGTGGAGGTTTTCAATAAAGAGTCGAATCTCCCGGATGGTCTCGATGTCGTTGGGGCGGGTCAGAAGGCCGGTACGGTAGTCTTCATACATCTCCAGCTTCTCCGACAGAGCCATGGAGCGGATGCGGATAAAGTCGGGATTCACCTGGTTCATGACATCGGCGGTATCCAGGGCGGACTCCCGGGCAAACTCCCGGCCTCCCATGCCGGGCATGTAGAACTCGTTGATCTCAATGCCGGCGGCCTTTGCCTTGATGCCCGCCTCGATCTGGACCTGCTTGCTGCAGCCCTTCTTCATAAGCTTCAGGATGTGGTCGTTGCCGGTCTCCAGACCGATGTGGAAGCGGTTCAGGCCCAGTTCGGCGTACCGCTTCAGCCGTTCAGGGCTCAGTCGGTTGATGGTGTCCGCCCGGGCGTAGGAGGTAATCCGCTGGATGTTGGGGAAGGTGGCGTTCAGGTACTCCAGGACCTCGATCATCTCATCGGGGGGCATGAGAATGCTGTTGCCGTCCTGGAAGAAGACCGACTTCATGCCGCTCTGGATCCAGTTGTGGGCCATGTAGCAGGCTTCCTGCTCACCGGGGGTGGCAGGATTGCTGGCATCCTCAATGTTCCCCTGGAACACGTCCACCCAGTATTTGATTCGGTCAATATCTTTCTTCACATCTTCGGCAGAGCGAATGGCGAAGGGAACGTCACGATAAAAGCCGCAGAACCGGCACTTGTTCCAGCCGCAGCCACGGTTGATGCGGAGCAGCAGGCTGTATGCCTCGCTGGGGGGACGAATGGGGCCCAGCTCAAAGCCTTCATAGTCAGGAATTTTTCTCAAGGGCTGTGTCCTCCTTTCGGGATAACGTAATCTATATGGTGGCATTATACCTTATGATGGGCCATCCCGCAAGGCATATCGGATATGGAATAACTCACAAAATTTGTTTGCAGGAAAAAGTTGAAATTCCGTCAAAAAAGGCTTGTTATTCCGGCGTAAACCGTGTATAATAATTCCGGTAATTTTTTATGAATGTGCAGCCTGCGCAGCCAAAAAAAGATTTCCCGTCGTAAGTTCCGCGGAGTGTTACGATTCCGCGGGTTTGTATTTTTCGTAATTTTCTACGTATTGGAGGACTGACTATGGCAGGCGTTATTTCCAGAGGCATCCAGGGCCCGATCATTCGGGAAGGTGACGACATTGTCGATATCGTTGTCCAGAGTGTTTACGCATCCGAGAAGGAAGACAACTACTCTCTGAAGGACCGCGACGTCATCGCAGTGACCGAATCCGTGGTGGCTCGCGCCCAGGGCAACTATGTGAGCGTTGACCACGTCGCCCAGGACATCCGCAATAAATTCAACACCAACAAGCTCGGACTGGTCTTCCCCATCCTGAGCCGCAACCGTTTCTCCATGTGCCTGAAGGGCATCGCCCGGGCTATGGACGAAGTGGTGATCCTCTTCAGCTTCCCCAATGACGAAGTGGGCAACCCCCTGATGGCCCGCTCCGCCTACGTTCCCCATATGTACAGCGAAGTGACCTCCTACAACGAGGCAGACTTCCTGGCTACCTTCGGCTCCCCCGTCCACCCCTTCACCGGCGTGAACTACCTGAACTTCTATCGTGAAGTCATCGAGTCCGAGGGGGCAAAGGCAACCTTCCTGTTCTCCAACGATCCCCGCTATGTGGCAACTGTCTGCGACCACATCCTGTGCTGCGACATCCACACCCGCAACGAGACCTGCGCTGTGCTGAAGGCCATGGGCAAGGAAGTCCTGACCCTGGCTGACATCATGAACGCACCCGTGAACGGCAGCGGCTATCACCCCGCTTACGGCCTGCTGGGCTCCAACAAGGCCACCGAGGACAACCTGAAGCTCTTCCCCCGTGACTGCCAGCCCGTGGTGGACGGCATCCAGGCCCGCATCAAGGCTGACCGCGGCATCCACGTGGAAGCCATGGTCTACGGCGACGGCGCATTCAAGGATCCCGTCGGCGGCATCTGGGAGCTGGCTGACCCCGTGGTCTCCCCCGCCTACACCGAGGGTCTGTCCGGCCGTCCCAACGAGCTGAAGATTAAGTTCCTGGCTGACAACGATTACGCAGACCTGTCCGGCGAGGAGCTGAAGGAAGCCATCCGTAAGGAAATCCAGTCCAAGGACTCCGACTTGGTGGGCAACATGGCATCTGAGGGCACCACCCCCCGTCAGTACACCGACCTGCTGGGCTCTCTGTGCGACCTGACCTCCGGTTCCGGTGACAAGGGCACTCCCTTCATCGTCATCCAGAACTACTTCACCAACTACGCTGAGTAATCCTGAGAAGGATTTTCAAACCCCCAGTCGTTCAATCGGAACGACTGGGGGTCATTTTTTCACTTTTCGGAAAAGGCAAGCCTTTTCCGAAAATGGGATTGCGGCCTGCTGCGCGTGCCCAAAGGGCACACTGGCAGACCGAGAAGAGTTTTCGCCGACATACATGCTGCCGGCGAAAACATATTGCACTTTATTTCGACGTTTCGCGTCAAAACTTTGCGAGGCTCATTCAGTTGGAACAATCGAACTGGCACAGGCGGTGGAGGATGACAGCGCCCATGGCGCGGGTGGTGGTCTGGTTGGGCTGGAACCCAACGTCAGAGCCATTCAGCAGCCCCAGAGCAGAACACTGGGCCACACCCTCCCGGGCCCAGGCGGCGATACTAGCTTCATCGGGGTAGGCCGACAAGTCAAAGTCACCGGCTTCGGCCCCTCTGCACTGGGCGTACCGGGCCAGGGCCACCGCCATCTGCTGGCGGGTCAGCGGGTCATTCACACCAAAAGCCCCTGTCTCCAGGCCCACCATGATCCCGATTCCCCGGGCCCAGGCGGCGTAGGGTGCGGCATAGTGGTCATCCGGGATGTCGCTGAAGCCAGAGGCTGTCTCCCCTGCTTCCACGCCGGAAAGGCGACCCAGGATGGTGACAAACTGCCCACGGGTCAGGGGGAACTGAGGGGTGAACTCTCCGTACTCGTTGCCGGTCATGAGGCCCTTTTCCTGGACATAGGAAATGCTGTCCCAGGCCCAGTGGGTGTCCAGACGGGACTCGTCCCAGTAGAGTTCAGGTTCACACAGATTCACCCCGGTGTTCCTGGCGCTGTAGTAGATCTGGCCGGCCTGAGGAGTGATCCCCCTGCGCCAGAAGAGCTCTTCCACGGTGACCAGCTCAAAGCCCCGGCTCTCCAGCTTGGTCAGGAGGGCATCCAGACCCTGGGCAGTGGTCTTATGGGTCTCGTGCATGATGACGATGTCACCATCCTGAAGGTTATTGCCCACATAGCTTACCAGCCGGGAAGCATTCTGATACTTCCAGTCCCCGGAATCCACATTGCACCAGATCACCGGCACATTGGCGGCCTGGGCCACTCGCTGGCTGAAACTGCCGTAGGGAGGACGCAGGTAGAACCCTGTGTTTCCGGTACCGGTAAGACCGGTGAGGGCGGTGATCCCCTGGGCGGTGCTGTTGACCTCCCGCTGGATGACTGCGTTGGAGCTCTCTGCCAGATAGGGGTGGTTATAGGTGTGGTTGCCCACCTGATGTCCTTCTGCCGCCATACGCTGGACGGCATCCGGCCAGGTGTTCAGGCGATAGCCATTCATAAAGAAAGTGGCCTTGGCATCATGCTTTGCCAGCACATCCAAAATCTGATGGGAGTAGGGACCCGGACCGTCGTCAAAGGTCAGGGCGGCCAGCTTCTGGCCAGGCCGGTCATAGGCCGAGGCCCCGAAGGCTGTGGGCACCAGACTCAGGCACAGGATCAGAGCCAGGCAAAGGGTCATGATTCGTTTCTTCATTCCATGCTCTCCTTTTCTGTAAGATTCGACAGTTTACTTTGACTGTACTCCCCCCAAGGGAAAATGTCAACGGACTCAGGGCAAATCCATTGACAAACCTGTTGTCCAGAGGTAGAATGTACGTTACCAAACTTTTTATTTTCTCAAAAAAGGAGACCCATCCATGCACTGTGAACAAGCCCCTCCCTGCTACGTCGGCGCGGAGGTGAAAGCCCTGTCCCACGCCTTCCGGCGGCAGTTTGCCGAAGCCATCCGCCAAACTGGGGCTGAGGATCTCTCCTCTATGCAGGGCCACATCATCGGTTACCTCTCTTACTGCCAGGACCGGGATATCTTCCAGCGAGACATTGAAGAGACCTTCAACATCACCCGCTCCTCGGTCACCGGCATCGTGAAGCTCATGGAAGAGAAGGGCTATCTCACCCGCCAGAGTGTCCAGGGAGACGCCCGGTTAAAGAAGCTCACCCTCACCCCAAAGGGACTGGAGCACCACCAGCGGGCCATGGCCGCCATCGACCAGGTGGAGGCCACCGCCCTCCGGGACTTCACCCCGGAGGAGATCGCCCTCTTCCAATCCTTCTGCACCCGCATCCGCACCAACCTCAGCGACAAAAAGGAGTGAACCCATGCTGAAAACCCTTCTGTCCCATGTGAAAGAATTCAAACGGGACTCCATCCTCACCCCCATCTGCATGCTGGTGGAGGTGGCCATGGAAATGGTCATCCCTCTGCTCATGGCCTCCATCATCGACAAGGGCGTGGAGCTGGGCGACATGAACCACATCACCAAAACCGGCATCCTTATGCTGGTCCTGGCCCTGGTGGGCCTGATTGCCGGTCTCCTGGGCGCCAAGTATGGTGCCAACGCCTCGTCCGGCTTCGCCCGGAACCTGCGCCAGGCCATGTATGAGAACATCCAGACCTTCTCTTTCTCCAACATCGACAAGTTCAGCACCGCCGGTCTCATCACCCGACTGACCACTGACGTGACCAACCTGCAGAACTCCTACATGATGACCCTCCGCCTGGGCATCCGTGCCCCCGCCTCCATGATCGTGGCCATGATCATGGCCTTCACCATCAGCCCCCGGCTGGCCTCCATCTATCTGGTGGCCGTCATCCTGCTGGGAATCGTCCTGGCCCTTATCATGAAGCACGCCATGAAGTACTTCCGCCAGGTCTTCCCCCGGTATGACGTCATGAACGCCAGCGTCCAGGAGAACGTCTCCGCCATGCGTGTGGTCAAGGCCTACGTCCGGGAGGATCATGAAACCTCCAAGTTCCACAAGGCCAGCCAGAACATCTATCAGATGTTCTGCTCCGCCGACAAGGTCCTGTCCTGGAACGGCCCGGCCATGAACCTGACGGTCTACACCTGCATCCTCCTCATCAGCTGGCTGGGCGCCAATATGATCGTAGCGGGCGACCTGACCACCGGCGGTCTCATGTCCCTGCTGGCCTACTGCATGAACATCCTCATGAGCCTCATGATGCTCTCCATGGTCTTCGTTATGATCACCATGAGCATGGCCAGCGCCGAGCGTATCTGCGAGGTCCTGAAGGAGAACCCCGATATCGTGAATCCCGAAAACCCCATCAACGAAGTGGCCGACGGCTCCGTGGAGTTCCGCAATGTGAACTTCGCCTATAAGAAGGATGCCGACGAGCCTGTCCTCTGGGACATCACCTTCTCCGTTCGTTCCGGTGAGACCATCGGTGTCATCGGCGGCACCGGCAGCGCCAAGACCAGCCTGGTGAACCTCATCAGCCGTCTCTACGATGTGAACGGTGGACAGGTCCTGGTGGGCGGTCGGGACGTCCGGGAGTACGACCTGGAAGCCCTCCGCAATCAGGTCTCCGTGGTCCTCCAGAAGAACGTCCTCTTCTCTGGCACCATTCTGGAAAACCTCCGCTGGGGCGACAAGGAAGCCACCGAGGAGGACTGCATCCGGGCCTGTAAACTGGCCTGCGCCGATGAGTTCATCCAAAAAATGCCCGATGGCTACCACACCCACATCGAACAGGGCGGCACCAACGTCTCCGGAGGCCAGAAACAGCGTCTGTGCATCGCCCGAGCTCTGCTGAAAAAGCCCAGGATCCTCATCCTGGACGACTCCACCTCTGCGGTGGACACGGCCACCGATGCCAAGATCCGCCAGGCTTTCGCTCAGGAGATCCCCAACACCACCAAATTCATCATTGCCCAGCGTATCTCCAGCGTCCAGCAGACCGACCGCATCCTGGTGCTGGAGAACGGGCAGATCTCCGGCTTCGGCACCCATGAAGAACTGCTGGAGACCAATGAGATCTATCGGGACGTTTACGAATCCCAGACCCGCGGCAGCGGAGACTTTGACGAAGGAGGGGACGAATAATGGCAGAAAAGAATCATGCACCCAGAGGGCATGGCGGTCACGGCGGCCGGGGTCGTCCCCGCCCCAAGCTGGAAAACCCCAAGGCCACCCTGGCCCGGGTCCTGAAGTTCGTGGGCAAGAACTACTGGCTCCACCTGGTCCTGGTGGTGGTGTGCATCTTTGTGGCGGTCTTCTCCACCGTCCAGGGCACCCTCTTCACCCAAACCCTCATCGACGACTACATCCTGCCCATGGTGAAAACCGTCCGGGCCGGAGGCACCGCCGACTTCGCGCCCCTCATGGGGGCCATCTCCCGGGTGGCAGTCTACTACGGCTGTGGCGTCCTGGCCAGCTTTGTCCAGGCCCGTCTCATGGTCTATGTGACCCAGGGCACCCTGCGGAACCTCCGTGACGAGATGTTCCAGCACATGCAGAAGCTCCCGGTCAAATACTTTGACACCCACGCCCACGGCGACATCATGTCCATGTATACCAACGACATCGACACCCTCCGTATGCTGGTGAGCCAGAGCCTCCCCCAGCTTCTCAACTGCTCCATCACCATCGTGAGCTTCCTGGGCTCCATGCTCTACCTGAACATCCCCCTGACCCTCCTGACCCTGGCCATGGTGGCCGTGGTCACCGTGACCTCCGGCAAGTTCGCCGGGATCTCCGGTCGGTACTTCGTCTCCCAGCAGAAGGACATCGGCAGCCTCAACGGCTTCATCGAGGAGATGGTGGAGGGTCAGAAGGTGGTCAAGGTCTTCTGCCACGAGGAGGAAAACCTGGAAGAGTTCACCCGCCGCAACGAGGCCCTCTACCAGAGTTCCCACAACGCCAACGCCTTCTCCAACATGCTGGGTCCCATCTCTGCCCAGCTGGGCAACGTGAGCTACGTCCTCTGCGCTGTGGTGGGCGGTATGCTGGCTCTGAACGGGGTGGGCGGCTTCACCCTGGGCGGTCTGGCCAGCTTCCTGACCTTCAACAAGGGCTTTAACATGCCGGTTTCTCAGATCACCATGCAGCTAAACGCCGTCATCATGGGTCTGGCCGGTGCCGAGCGTGTCTTCAAGCTCCTGGACGAGGATCCCGAGACCGACGAGGGCTACGTCACCCTGGTGAACGCCAGAGAGGAAAATGGCCAGCTCACCGAGACCCAGGAGCGCACCGGCACCTGGGCCTGGAAGCACTTCCACAAGGCCGACGGCACCACCACCTACACCAAGCTGGAGGGCGACGTGGTCTTTGACGGGGTGGACTTCGGCTACACCGACGAGAAAATGGTCCTTCACGACGTGAAGCTCTACGCTACCCCCGGTCAGAAGATCGCCTTCGTGGGTTCCACCGGCGCAGGCAAGACCACCATCACCAACCTGATCAACCGATTCTACGACATCCAGGACGGCAAGATCCGCTACGACGGTATCAACATCAACAAGATCAAAAAGGACGATCTCCGCCACTCTCTGGGCATCGTCCTCCAGGACACCCACCTCTTCACCGGCACCGTCAAAGAGAACATCCGCTACGGCAAGTTGGATGCCACCGACGAAGAGGTCATGGCCGCCGCCAAGCTGGCCAACGCCCACGGCTTCATCACCCGTCTGCCCCAGGGCTACGACACCATGCTCACCGGGGACGGCGCCAGCCTGAGCCAGGGTCAGCGGCAGCTCCTGGCCATCGCCCGGGCAGCCATTGCCGACCCCCCCGTTCTCATTCTGGACGAGGCCACCAGCTCCATCGACACCCGCACGGAGAAACTGGTCCAGGAGGGTATGGACGCCCTCATGAAGGGCCGCACCACCTTCGTCATCGCCCACCGCCTGTCCACCGTCCGGAACAGCGACTGCATCATGATCCTGGAGGCTGGCCGCATCATCGAACGGGGCAGCCACGAGGAACTCATGGAAAAGCAGGGCCGGTACTACCAGCTCTACACGGGCAATGCCCCCATCTCTTCCTAACCACGCCAAAACGCCTCCCTTTACAGGGGAGGCGTTTTGTGTTACCCTTTTTCCAGACTGAAAAAAGGAGAGGATCCTTTTGAACAACCATTTCGACATTCTCATCATCGGCGGTGGGGCCGTGGGCTGCGCTGTGGCCCGGGAGCTGTCCCGCTATGATGTTTCCATCGCCCTTTTGGAACAGGAGGCCGATGTGGCCGCCGGGGCCAGCGGACGGAACTCCGCCGTGGTCCACGCAGGGTTCAACAACAAGCCCGGGAGCCTCATGGCTAAACTCTGCGTGGAGGGAAACCGTGGCTTTGAGGCCGCCTGCCGGGAGCTGGACGTCCCCTACCGCAAGACCGGCAAGCTCCTGGTGGCCTTTGACCAGGCAGACCTGGACACCCTGGCCCGGCTGAAAGCCCAGGGGGAGGAGAATGGCTGCCAGGGACTGCGCCTCCTGACCCAGGAGGAACTGAGGGCAAAGCTTCCCCAGGTGGGGGGAATCGGCGCCCTGGAATCCCCCGAAACCGCCGTCTTTGACCCCTTCCAGTACACCGTGGCCCTGGCGGAAAACGCCCTGCAAAACGGCGTGCAGTTCTTCCTGAATACCAAGGTCACCGCCATCCAGCGGACCTCCGAGGGCTTCCGGGTCACTGCCGGGGAGCGGGTCTTCACCGCCCGTCGGCTGGTGAACTGCGCCGGTCTCCACAGCGCAGAGGTCTCCGCCCTGGCCGGTCTGGACCGCTATGCCATCTATCCCTGTCGTGGGGAGTATTTTATCCTGGACAAGACCGACGTCCTTCCTATGCCCATCTACCCTGCCCCCAAGGCTGGCATCGGCGGGCTGGGGGTCCACCTGACCCCCACCATCCACGGGAACCTCATCATCGGCCCCAGCGCCGAATACATCGAGGACCCGGCCGACACCGCCTCTACCCAGGCCGTTATGGACCAACTCTGGACGGAAGCTCAACAGCTTCTCCCCGGTCTTCAGGGCCGCCAGATCATCGGCTCCTATGCCGGCATTCGACCCAAGCAGGCTCCCCCCGGCGAGGGCGGTTTCCGGGACTTCGTCATCCGGGAGGAAGTCTCCTGCCCCGGTCTGGTAAACCTCATCGGCATCGAATCTCCCGGTCTCACCGCCTCTCTGCCCATTGGTCGAATGGTGGCGGGCATCCTGTCCCTCTCCATGGACATGACCAAAAAGAAGAACTTTGACCCCACCCGGAAAGGCATCACCCGTTTTCGGGACCAAAGCCCGGAGGGACAGGCTCAGCTGATTGCCCAGAACCCGGACTACGGCGAAGTGGTCTGCCGTTGCCAGACGGTCACCAAAGCGGAGATCCGCCAGGCCATCGAGAACCCCCTGGAGGCCCGGACCATTTCCGCCATCAAGTATCGGGCCTGGGCCACCACCGGACGGTGCAGCGGCGGCTACTGCCTACCCAAAATTGCGGAGATCCTGACCAACGAATACGGGATGTCGCCAGAGGAGATCACCCACCGTGGGGATGGCTCCCATCTCTTTGCAGGGAGGGTGAAAGGATGAAGCACTACGACGTTGTCATCATCGGTGGCGGACCGGGCGGTCTGGCCGCTGCCAAGGGCGCCAAAGAGAACGGAGCCCGGTCGGTTCTGGTCCTGGAGCGAGAT
>JAFYPT010000102.1 GCA_017547425.1 Ruminiclostridium sp. | reverse complement strand
CCCCGACGGGGACTACGCCGCCTGGCTGGATGCCCAGGGGACCACACCGCCCCCCGGCCACTTCGTGGACCGGGCAGGAAAGGTGCTGGGTCAGCACAAGGGCATCCACCACTATACCATCGGCCAGCGCCGGGGGCTGAATATCCCCGCCGGTCACCGGCTCTTCGTTTCCGAGATCAGCCCCCAGGACAACCGGGTCATCCTGTCCGACGGTTCCGACCTGATGGCCGACCGGGTCTGGGGTGAGGACCTGAACCTGCTGGCAGACCTGGCAGAGGGGGCGGAAATGACCGTCCGCCTGCGCCATTCCAAGCAGGAGCACCCCGCCATCTTCCATCCCACCCAGGATGGGGCCATGCTGGAGCTGTTGGAACCTGCCCGTGCCCCCACCCCGGGCCAGCTGGCGGTTTTCTATCGGGGGGACACCGTTCTGGGCAGTATGTGGATCACATCCGCCCGCCGCATCCTGCCCGACTAAACCGAAAGGAGGACAAGCCATGGAACTGGAACACGTGAAGGGAAACACCTGGGTCCTGAAGGACTGGGAAATCATTCCCTTATATAAACTGGACGACCATCGCTGCGTCCTCCTGGATACCGGTCTGGCTGACCAGCGGGAAGCCTTGGACAACGCCCTCCAGGAAGCGGGCCTTGTCCCCGTGGGAGTCCTGTGCAGCCACGCCCACATCGACCACATGGGCAACAACGCCTTTTTCAAGGAGAAGTACGGCACCCAAGTGGCCATGTCCCTGGGAGAGGCCGCCCATCAGTTCTCCTACCTGGCCATGGGGGTCCCCAACTACCTGCTGAACGTGGGGGATCTGGAATCCTCCTCGGCCCACGGGGGCACCATTCACCTGGCTGACCGGATCATCCTGCCTCACGAGGACAAGGTCGAGTTCTGCGGGGTGGAGTTCGGCATCGTCCACACCCCCGGCCACACCAGCGACCACATCTGCGCCAAGACCCCGGACGACGTCCTCTACCTGGCCGACGCCATGATGACCGGCCAGACCCTCCACCGGTCCAAGTTCCCCTATGCCTACGACATGGGGGCCTATCTGGATTCCATGCGGGACCTGCGTTCCGTCCGGGCAGAGAAGTACATCGTGGCCCATTACGGCATTTATGACGAGATCTTGCCCCTCATCGACATGGAGGCCCGGTTCCTCCGCCAACGGATGCTGGACCTTCTGGACCTGGTGGATGGCTATACCACCCCCAAGATGATGGCTTCCGCCATCTGCCGAGCTTACCGCATCAATGCCCACTCCGTCCGGGATCTGGGCTACTTCGAGGCGGCCAGCCTGTCCTACATCAACTACCTGCGGGAGTTGGGGGAGCTGGAGGCCTACATTGAGGACAATATGATTTTGTATCGCCTCACCGACCAGGCCAAGACCCGAAGGGCCAGGGAAAGCGACCTGCCCCCTACGGGCCTGTTTCGGTGAATAAGAAAATCCCTTCCGAAGAGCAACTTCGGAAGGGATTTTTCCTTTTACTGGGGGCCGAGTTCTGCTTTCACCAGATAGTCCAGAACCCAGTCCTGGACCTCTCCGGAGAAGGTCATGTGGGCCACGTAGTAGTCGGGTTCGATGGTGACACCATCCTGGTTAATGGGGATCAATTCGAAGATACGATACCCTGTGTCCTGGTTGTTGGCATCGTAGATGCTGTAGCAATGGGTGCCAAGCATGCTGTACCGGTCCAGCTGTAGGCTGTCGGCGTTGGGATAGTATGTTTCCAGAATTTCTGCCGAGAGATGGTCGTCATATCGATAATTCTCTAAGGCCTCAGTCTCCGGCCAGGCGGAGGAGAGAAGGCTGGTCCAGGTGGCGGTAAAGACCTTGGGCTGGAGGGTGAAGGTGCCGCTATAGGACCAAAGATCAAAGGGGTGATCTTCAGACACATACAGGACCTCGGTGGTCCGGAGGGTGTCCAGGGCCTGGACGGCCAGGAAGTCTCTGGCGGCCTCCTGCATTCGGTCATAGCGAAGCTGGAACGCCGATTGGCTTTTGTCCGGTTCGGTGGTCCCGCCGGTGGAACCCCAGGGGGAGTCATAGGTCCAGGAGAAGACCTTGGCGTTGTCCACCAACTCCAGGAGACATTCTCCGGCGGCACCTATGTACCGGGTAAAGTCCTCTCTCTGGTGGTTGAGCATAGGATAGTTCTCGAAATGGAGGGTGATGCCGTAGGGCTCGGTGTCAGTCTGAAGCTCCATGGTGTAGCCGTAGTCCCCCACCACCTCCGGGATGCCCAAGGCGTTGATGAGTTCACCTACGGCGGAGGGGTTTCCTACATAGGGGGTCTTCATGGCGAAAAGCTCTTCCGCCCGGCCGGTGCGGGCATAGAGGGCCATCTCTTCCTTCCACCGAAGGAAGTCCGGGTCCTCTGCCATGGCTTCGTCCACATAGGCCAGCTTGCGGATGTTGGAGTAGCCGTCGTGGTTCACCCGGACCAGGGTGAGGGTCTCTGGGTGGAAGAAGAACATGGTGCCTTCGTTTTCGTTGGTGAGCTTTATCGTGTTGTCCGCCAGCTCCACCGAGTCGATGTTCTGGTAGGGGGTGTGCTGGTAGTCGTGGAGGATGGCCACCAGGTCGTTCCGTAGGTCGTCGGACAGGGGGGTGATGGATTCTTCCCGGATGAGCTCGCCTACGGTCAGGGCCACGCCCTCGTACTGTTCGGCTTTCTGGCCGGGGTCAGCCAGGAGGATGGTACCCGACAGGATGCAGACGGCTACGGCCATGAAAGTCACCCAAATGCCCGGGTGTTTGTAGTCCAGCAGGTGTTTTACTCGTTTTTCTGGAGTCTTTTCCATGGAAGCCAGAGGGAGACGGGGAAGCAGCACCACCAGGGCGGCAATGGTCACCGCAACGGACACAGCCAGAAGGGTGAGAAAGAGTTGTTCCATATAGAATCTCCTTTCGGAAAAAAGGATGGGGGCGGTTGTCAATGAAACCTTGATCGTAGGGGCGCATCAGGATGCGCCCGCCACCCATAGGGTTTGATCTACGTTGCACGGGCGATTCGTGAATCGCCCCTACGAAAAT
>JAFYPT010000101.1 GCA_017547425.1 Ruminiclostridium sp. | reverse complement strand
CGGGCGGTGGAGACTTCTTTCTTCGGCAGGCGCTTCAGGATGCGCTTGGCCAGGAAGTCCGGGAAGAGGTAGCCCTCGGTGATGTCCACGCACCGGACGAAGGGCATGGCCAGGGCCATGTCCCCCTGGAGGACAAACTTATGCTGGGCGTAGGCCTGGGCCACGCTCAGCTGACCGGTAAAGACCCGGAAAGCGTCGGAGGGGCTCTTGAAGCGGATGGTCACATCGCCGGGGGTCTCCTTGTCCAGCTTCCGGAAGCCCCAGGGGGTGCCGGTGACCGTGACGCTCCCGGCGCCGGGGACCTCCAACCGGAGAGTTTTCCCCTTAGGCCAGTTGTGGGCTTCTGCCTGGATTTTGCTGTCGGCGGTGGAGAGATATTGCAAAGCCCGGACCAGGCACTCTGCCACGATGGAACAGGTGGCCTGCTGCAGGCCGGTTTTCATGGTTTTCTGGGACACAGTTCATCCTCCTCATTTGGTATACACTGTTTACCCAATATAATACTTCAAATTAGATTACATTGCAACATACATCAGCAAATTTGATATAAAATATTCATCCCCTGAAATAGTCCTCCAGGATAGCCGCAGCCACCTCCCCCAGGGCAGACCCGCTTCCTCCTTCCTCGGCCACCAGGGCCAGGGCGATCTGGGGATCCTCATAGGGGGCAAAGGCCACCAGGACGGCGTTGGCCGCCCGGTTAGACCCCACCTGGGCAGAGCCGGTCTTGGCCCCCACCTCCACCGGCAGGTCCCGGAAGGCCGCCGCCAGGGAGCCGGTCTGGGTCACCGCCAGCATCCCCTCCTTGATCGCTTTGAGATTCTCCGTAGCGATGCTGACCTTCCCCAGAGAGACTGGGGTATAGACCTCCCCTCCTGCCTTTCTCAGCAAATGAACCTGCCAGCGGTTCCCATTCCCCACCAGAGTGGCGGTCATATGAGCCAGCTGGAGGGGGGTGAAACGGTTGTTCTCCTGACCGATGGCGGCGGAGAGAACACTCCCCTCGTACCAGGTCCCGCCCACGGACTGGGTGTAGGCCGGTCCGGCCACCACCCCGGTTCCCTCCCCCGCCAGTTCAATGCCGGTGGACTCCCCCAGACCCAGTGCATGGGCCCAGGTGTCCAGGGTCTGGATGCCTACCCGCCGACCGGCATCGTAAAAGAAAATGTTGCAGGAGTCGGTCAGGGCTTCCGTGAGAGTTTCCAGGCCGTGGGTGCGGCCTTCCTGGCGGTAGAGCCAGCACTGGGGCTGGGGGGTGGTGTAGTAGGTGTAGCGGCCTGTGTCCAGAATCTGAGCCTCCGGGGTCAGGACCCCCTCCTCCAGAGCGGCGGCGGCGGTCACCAGCTTGAAGGTGGAGCCGGGGGCGTACAGCCCCTGGATGGCCCGGTTCACCAGGGGCGTGGTGGGGTCTTGGGCCAGATCGGTATAGCGGGCCGAGAATGTGGCCGTGTCGTACCCCGGCAGGCTGGCCATAGCCAGCACACCCCCATCCCTTACATCCAGCACCACCCCCGCCCCGCCGGAGCAGCCACGGGCAGTGAGGAAGTCCCCCAGGGCGGTCTGGAGGGTCTCCTGAAGGTCCTTGTCCAGGGTGAGGGTCACATCCTGCCCCGGCTGGGGCTGAACCCCATAACCCTCCCCGGTGACCTCCCCCTGGCGGTCGGTGTGGATGACCCTGATGCCGTCGGTGCCGTGGAGGAGGTCTTCAAAAGCCGCCTCCGCCCCGTCCTGGCCCACCCGGGCATCCATGGGGTAGCCTGCATTCTCATAGACCTCCCACTGCTCCGGGGGCATGGCCCCCACCCGGCCGACGACATGGGGGGCCAGATTCCCGCTGCCCGTGCGGGTGACCATGGGCTCCACCTTCACCCGGGTGAGGTCGGCCGCCTTCACCCGGACCAACAGTTCGGGGGTGGGGGTCGTGATGTCCCCCACGCCGGACCAGTCCACCCCTTCCTCCCGGCAGAGGGTTTCCAGCTGCTGGAGGTCGGGCTCCGGACAGTCTCCCGCTACCCGAACCACCCAGGAGACCTTGTCCTGGGCCAGAATTTTCCCATTTCGGTCCAGGAGCTTCCCCCGGGCGGCGGGAACGGTCTCGGTCCGGGCGATGGCCTGCTGGGACTTCTCATAGTAAGCCGCCCCGGAAACCACCTGAAGGTCCCACAGCAGGACAGCAAAAAAGACAAGCAGACCCAGAAACAGGCCTGCTGCGGTGTAGCATCGAAACTTTTTCATGGGGACCTCCTTTTGGGGCAGAGGGGATAAACGACGGGCAGGGTGAGGACGGTACGGAGGAAGTCCCTCCCTGCCAGGGTCAAACAGGGAGCCAGATCCTCCCCGGTGAGCCAGTGGCCCAGGGCGAGGAGAAGGCAGGTCACCGCTAGGATGGGAATGGCCCGAAGGCAGTTTCCCCAGAAGGGGGAAACATTGTGGAAAACTGTCCCGGAAATGCCCCCCAGTAGGGTAAAAAGGGGAAGATACCAGGGGGAAAACCCCAGGATCACTCCCAGAATTCCCCCGAAAAGTCCACATTTTGCACCTGTTTCTCCACCAAACCGGAGACCCAGCAGGCAGAGGAGGGTGGGCAGGGCAGGGAACCACAGGCACCGGGACACCAAGGCGGCAAAGGTCACCGCCAACAGAGGACGGATCATCCCTCCTCCTCCCGGACCCCGGTGATCACATAGACCTGAGAGAGCCTGTCCAGGTCTGCCGTGGGGGTCACAGACCCGGCGGCGGTGAGTCTCCCGGGATCCTCGGCCAGGGAGGTCACCGTCCCCACCAGGATCTCCCTGGGCTCCTCCCCGTGGGCCAGACTCACCACACCCTCCCCCAGGGACATGGGGAACTCTGGGGAAAAGGGGGTGAAGAGGAGTTCCCCCTGCACCATGTGGGCCAGGTCCCCCTCCAGGGTCCCCAGGGTGCCGGACACCGTCCCCAGACCGGCCAGCTGGAAGTCGGGGGAGGTCAGGAGGGTGACCTCACACCAGGACCGTCCCACGGTGGACACCAGGCCCACCAGGGCCCCGTGGGCCTCCACCACATACTGGCCCGCCCGGACCCCGGCCTTCTTCCCCTGGTCCAGGGTGAGGGTCCGGTCCCAGGTGTCCTTCTCCCGGCTCAGGACCTGGGCGGGGAGAAGGTCCAGGTCCTGCCGGTCCTGGGCCCAGCCCAGAAGGGACCGAAGGTTCTCGTTCTCCCCCTGGGCCAGCTCCCCTTGGCGGGCGGCGGTTTCCAGGCGGGTGTTCTCCTCTTCCAGGGCGGCGGTTTCCTCCCGCAGGGTCTCCATCCCCCGGGTCCAGTCCTTCACCCCTTCCAAGGATGCAGAAAGAGGGGAAAAAAGGCGAAGAAAAGGCCGCGACGCCGTCTCTCCCCCGTCACGCAGCGGGCTGGCCGTCCCGTTCAGGACCAGGGCCAGCGCCGCCGCCAACAGGCTCAGAGACAGAGCCGCGGCAGTCAGCCGTATGAACTTGTGTTGGCTTGGTTTTTTCAATGGGATTCCTTTCCTGCGGCCAGGGCCATGCAGTCCACGCCGAAATCCAGGAGCATCCGCCCCAGGCGGCAGACCGGCAGGCCCACCACGTTGCTGTAGTCCCCCTGGATGCCCGACACCAGCAGGCCGCCATAGCCCTGGATGCCGTAGCTTCCGGCCTTGTCCATGGGTTCCCCCGTGGCCACGTACTGGCGGATCTCCTCCTCCGTCAGGGACCGGAAGGTCACCTGGGTGACCTCGGCCTGGGAGACCACCTGGTCCCCCCGGCAGACGGTGACACCGGTGCACACCTCATGGCTCCGGCCGGACAGGGCGGTGATCATCCGAATGGCGTCGGCCTCGTCGGTGGGCTTGCCCAGGATGACCCCATCCAGGACCACCACGGTGTCCGACCCGATGACGATGGTCTCGGTTTCCTCGTCCTTGGCGATGTGCAGGCACTTTTCCCGGGAGAGGGCTTTGACCAGTTCCACAGCAGGCAGGCCGGTGATGGCCTCCTCGTCGATTTCCGGCGATTTGGTTGTAAACTCCAGTCCCATCTTCCCCAGCAGCTCACGGCGGCGGGGGGACTGGGACGCTAAGACTATTTTCATGGTTTGTCTCCGTTTTTTCCATCGAATTTGGTTGGGTGAATAACTTTTTTCGTTGTCCCCACGCAGAAGGGACGATGTGGGCATCGTCCCCTACAATGGGTCATACGTAACAGCAACGCCGTAGGGGCCGATGCCTTCATCGGCCCACCCACGCAGAGGGTACCCGTAACGCTACATAGTTGTTACTCTACCCCACGATAATACAATCCACGGGTGAAATCCGCCGGGGGTTCCGCCCCTTCCAGATAGGCCCGGAAGATGGCAACACACTCCTGAGAGGACTCCCGCAGGAAGGACAGGCGGGCATAGGCTGCACCCACCCGTTCAAAGTCGGGCTTCTTGTCGGCCAGCCACAGGACCTTGGCGTTGAAGATCTCGTTTCGGCAGCCCCAGGCCTGCTCCACGGGGAAGTCCTCCCCCTTTCGGTCCCGGAGGGACTGGGGGTTCTCCCGGCAGTGGCAGCCCTTGCCCCGGTTCTTCATAATGCAGTTCTCCGTGAGCATCAGGGGCAGACGGCCATAGACCATCAGCTCCACCTCCAGGGGCTTGGACAGGTCCCGAATCTGGCCCAACTTGCTCTCAAAGGAGGCGGTAGCCGAAGCAAAGCCCAGGCGAGCCAGCTCCTCGGCGGCCAGGTCGTTCACCAGACCCAGACCGAAGTCCCCACGGGGGGTGAAGCCGTACTCCTTGGCCAGGGCCAGCTGGCCGATGTGGCTCAGGAGGGCTTCGGTGACCCCTGCCTTCTGGGCGGCGGCCAGCTCTTTGCGCAGCTTGTCCCGCTCCCGATCCCAATGGACCCGGGGGAGGACGGTGCCGAACTTCACGTTGGGGTAGACCTGGATCAGCTCGGCCAGCTCTTCGGCATGGGCGGCCACCACGTCGCAGGGCAGCCAGACCAGGGCGGGGCCCAGGTCCAGAGCGGCCTTGGAAAGCTGCTCCCAGGTTCGGAAAGACAGGGACCAGCCCATGGGGCCGTTGTATTTCACTTTTTCGGGGGGCGTAAAGGGCAGGACCCGACGTTCCGGCACAGCGGTGCGGGCGGCATCCAGACCGGCCAGGGCCTCCCGGCGGAGGGCGTTCAGAGCGGACATGGGGACGGACAGTCCGTCATCCAGGTCCACGGCCACAGAGTCCACATGGTAGACCGTGCCACCGGCCTTGGCCAGCTGGCCTTCGATCTGCTCCGCCGTCACGGCCCGGTTCCGGGCGGCTTCGGGGGCAGGCCCCTGGACGGTGGCCTCGTGGCCGGACTCGTCCCAGACGGTGAGGGTCAGGGACTGACCGG
>JAFYPT010000100.1 GCA_017547425.1 Ruminiclostridium sp. | reverse complement strand
TCCTGGAGGAGATGCACTACGTGGGCTTCTCCAACTTCGACATCAAGTATGACACCCGGGACGGCAAGTACAAGTTCTTTGAGATCAACTGCCGTCAGGGCCGCAGCAACTACTACGTCACCGGCGCCGGCTACAACATCGCCAAGCTCCTGGTGGAAGACCGGGTGGAGGGCAAGGATCTGCCCTTCGTTCTGGCCGACAACCCCAGCCTGTGGCGTGTGGTCCCCCGAAAGGTGGCCTACGACTTCATCGTCTCCGAGTACCACGACGAGATCAAGGCACGCATCCGGGAGGGCAGGGAAGTGACCCCCCTGTTCTATGACAAGGACAAGGCCTTCGGCCGCACCCTGCGCATGAAGAAGAACCTGCTGGGCCATTTTAAGAAGTTCAAGCAGTATTACGAGAAGAAAAATTAACTTGTTGAACCCGCTTCGCTGGGCTTCAACAAGTGAGGGATCGCGCTTCGGTCAGCGCACGGGGCAGAGCCCCGCACGTTCCCTCCGCGAGCAGTATAATTTGCCCGGCGCATGTCCGTGCAAATTATGCTTGGATTTCCTTCCGCCTCTGCGGAGGCGGAACTCTGCGAGGCATTCGCAGAAAGGAGTACCTATGAAGAACGAAGGCATTTTAGGCGTCCTGGGCGGCATGGGTCCCCAGGCCACCAACACCTTTTACCAGCGGATCATCGACCGCACCCAGGCAGAGTCCGACCAAGACCACCTGCAGGTCCTCATCTGGAGCGACGCCAAGATCCCTGACCGTACCGCCGGCATTTTAGGCGGCCGCCAGGAGGAGGTCTTCCAGCATCTGCTGGCCGACGCCAAGCTCCTGGAGCGGGCCGGCTGCACCGCCCTGGCCGTTCCCTGCAACACCTCCCATTTCTTTGCCGACCGGATCCAGGCGGAGATTTCCATTCCCCTCATCCACATGCCCCGGAACACGGTGAAGGCCATCCGGGAAGCAGGGAAGAAGACCGTGGGTATCCTGGCCACCGACGGCACCATCCAGACGGGCATCTACCAGAAGGAACTGGAGGCGGCTGGGCTCACCGCTGTGACCCCGCCCGAGCACATCCAGAAGGTGGTCATGTCCATCATCTACGATGAGATCAAGCGGGGCGAGACCGGCTCCCGGGAGAAGTTCGCCGTCATCGACGACTACCTGCGGGAGGCCGGCTGCGACTGCGCCATCTTGGGCTGCACCGAGCTGTCGGTCTATCGAAACCTCCACAGCCTGCCCCCGTACTATATCGACGCCATGGAGGTCCTGGCCGAACAGGCCATCCTTCACTGCGGGAAAAAGTTACGCAATATCTGAGATAGAAACAAGGCTTCTCCCTGGGGAGAAGCTGGCATGGCGTAGCCATGACTGATGAGGGGTCCTGAAAAACCGCCCTCATCCGCCCCTTCGGGGCACCTTCTCCCAGAGGGAGAAGGCTTCTCGCCTTACGAAAGAAAGGAAACCATTATGAACCTGATCCTTTACCCCCTGGGGGATTACATTCAGCTGTTACAGAGAGAGAACCTGCTCATCCAGGCAAAGGGCGCGCCCCTGACCCGGGAAGTGGCCCTGGTGAGCTGTGACTCCCGCCAGGTGGAGCCCGGCACCCTCTTTATCTGCAAGGGCGCCCACTTCAAGGCCGAGTTCCTCCATTCCGCCAAGGAGAAGGGAGCTTTCGCCTACATCGCCGAAACCCCCTATGAGGATGTGGACCTGCCCTGCCTGCAGGTCAGCGACGTCCGCCTGACCATGGCCCTGCTGGCTGACTTCTATTACAACCACCCCTCCGGCAAGCTGAGTGTGGTGGGCATCACCGGCACCAAGGGCAAGTCCTCCACCACCTACTACCTGAAGTATATCTTTGACGAGTACCTGGCCGCCAAGGGCCAGAAGCCCAGCGGCGTGGTGGGCGGCATCGAGACCTACGACGGTGTGGAGAAGTTCGAGTCCCACCTGACCACCCCCGAACCCCTGGACCTGGAGCGTCACTTTGCCAACGGCGTGTCCACCGACATGCGTTACCTGACCATGGAGGTCTCCAGCCAGGCCCTGAAGTACGACCGTGTCAGGAACGTGGAGTTCGCCGCCGCCGTCTTCCTGAACATCGGCAGCGACCACATTTCCCCCATCGAACACCCCGACTTTGAGGATTATTTCAACTCCAAGCTGCGGATCTTCTCCCAGGCGGCCGCCGCCTGCGTGAACCTGGACACCGACCACGTGGACCGGGTCCTGGAGGCTGCCGGGGTCTGCCCCAGAAAGATCACCTTCTCCCAGAAGGACCCCTCTGCCACCATCTTCGGCTATCAGGTCCAGAAGAAGGGCGGCGACATCGTCTTCCGGGTGAAGACCCCCCGCTACAACCGGGAGTTCCGCCTGACCATGCCCGGCCTGTTCAACGTCCAGAACGCCCTGGCGGCTCTGGCCGTCTGTGAGGCTCTGGGCATCCCCGAGCAGTACGCCTTCGCCGGCCTCATGAAGGCCCGTGTCCCTGGCCGTATGGAGCTGTATGCCAACTCCGACGAGAAGGTCTCCGTCCTGGTGGACTACGCCCACAACAAGCTCTCCTTCGAGACCCTGTTCCAGTCTGTGAAGGAGGAGTACCCCGGCCGGAAGATCATCACCATCTTTGGCTGCCCCGGCTACAAGGCCTATGACCGCAGAAAGGACCTGGGCGAGATCGCCGGCCGCTTCTCCGACCTGGTCATCCTCACCGAGGAGGACCCCGGCGAGGAGCCTGTGGAGAATATTTGCAGGGATATTGCACAATATGTGGAGCAGGAGGGCTGCGAGTACTCCATCGTGCCCGACCGCGGCGAAGCCATCCGCCTTGCCATCCTGGGCTGCAGTGAGCCCACCGTCATCCTCCTCACCGGCAAGGGTGCCGAGACCCGCCAGAAGCGGGGCATCGAATACATCGACACCCCCTCCGACGTGGAGTATTCCAAACAGTACCTCCAGGAGTACGACGTCCAGCACGGCATGGACGGCATGAGCAAGGTTCGCTCCCTGCTGGATGTGCTCCCCCGCCTGCGCCGGTATGAGGGCCGGACCATGGTGGTGAAGTACGGCGGTTCTACCCTGGATGCCAACGCCACCGACACCATCCTGGAGGACGTGGCTGCCCTTCAGTCCGTGGGTGTCCGGGTGATCCTGGTCCACGGGGGCGGCAAAGAGATCTCCGCTCTCCTGGAGAAGATGAATGTGGAGACCAGATTTGAGGATGGCTACCGGGTCACCGACCAGGCCGTCCTGGAGGCGGCTGAAATGGCCCTGTCCGCCCGGGTGAACAAGTCCATCGTGGCGGCTCTGGACCGGATCGGCGGCCACGCCTGCGGCGTGTCCGGTCGTGACGGCGGTCTCCTCACCGCCCGTCAGAAGGACGAGAAGCTGGGCCTGGTGGGCACCATTACCAAGGTGGACCCCCGCCTGCTGACTGCCCTGCTGGACGCGGGCTACCTGCCCGTGGTCTCCCCCATTGCCCAGGGGGAAGAGGGCGCCCTCAACTGCAACGCCGACGACGCCGCCCGGGCCATCGCCGAGGCGGTGGGGGCCGACAAGCTGGTCTTCCTCACCGACACCGACGGCATCCTGGTGGACAGCCACAACCAGTCCACCCGCATCCCCAAGATGAACGTGGCTCGGGCCAAGGAACTCATGGACTCCGGCCTCATCGCCGGGGGCATGATCCCCAAGACCCTCAACTGCATCCACGCCGTGGAGCACGGGGTGGGCTCTGTCACCGTCCTGGACGGCCGCATGGAGCACGCTCTCCTGCTGGAAGCCATCACGGAGAAATCCCTGGGCACCACCATGGAGAGAAAATAAGAATCAACATCATCAAGGAGAATATTTGAATGGTCCACATGGAAACCCTTCCCAACGGGGTGCGCATCGTAACAGAACACATGGACACCGTCCGCTCTGTGTCCCTGGGCATCTGGGTGGGGGGCGGCTCCCGACAGGAGACCCCCCAGGAATCCGGTGCGGCCCACTTCATTGAGCACATGCTCTTCAAGGGCACCGAGAACCGTTCCGCCGCCGACATCGCCATGGAAACCGATGCCATCGGCGGCCAGATGAACGCCTTCACCACCAAGGAGTGCACCTGCTTCTACGGCCGGGTCCTGGATGACCACCTGCCCAAGGCTCTGGATATCCTCTGGGACATGGTCTACCAGTCCTCCTTCACCCAGAAGGCGGTGGAAACCGAGCGGGGCGTCATCCTGGAAGAGATCGATATGTACGAGGACACCCCCGACGACCTGTGCGCGGAGAAACTCTTCGCCGAAGTCTTTGGGGACAACGCCCTGGCCCGGCCCATTCTGGGCACCCCGGAGACCCTGGAAGCCATGACCGGAGACTCCCTCCGGGACTTCCACCGCCGGAACTACCGGGCGGACAACACGGTGGTCTCCCTCTGCGGCAGCTTCCGGGAGGAAGACCTGGAGGACATCCGCCGCCGGTTCTCCACCCTGGAACCCGGCGAACCCTGCCAGCTTCCCCAGGCGGTCTACACCCCCTCCTTCGTAACCACCCCCAAGCCCATCGAGCAGAACCACCTGATCCTGGCCTTCCCCGGCCTGACCTATCACTCCCCCCGGCGCTTCGCCCTCCAGACCCTCTCCGCCATCCTGGGCGGCGGGGTGTCCTCCCGCCTCTTCCAGGAGGTCCGGGAGAAGCAGGGCCTGTGCTACTCGGTCTACTCCTACGGAGCCGGCCACGCCGACACGGGCGTGTACTGCATCTACGTGGCCCTGAACCGGGACACTGAGGGCCAGGCTCTGGAGACCATCCGCCGGGTGGTCACCGAGTTCACCGAAAACGGTCCCACCGAGGAGGAGCTCTCCCGGGCACGGGAGCAGTCCAAGGCCAACGTGGTCATGGGCATGGAATCCACCCAGAGCCGCATGAGCCACGCTGGACGGTCCCTGCTGTTCACCGGCAAGATCCTCTCTGCCGAGGAGATCATCGGGGCCTACGACGCCGTCACGAAAGAGGATGTCATGGCTTTGGCCAAGGAGATCTTCGACTGGGACAAGGTCTCCCTCTCCGCCGTCGGCCAGGTCCGGGATGTGGAAGAGTACAAGGAAATTTTATTTGGGTAAGAAAAAAGAACCTTCCGTGAGGAAGGTTCTTTTTTATGCTCAGTAAGGCTTACACAAAATCTCGTGGATTTGGGT
>JAFYPT010000099.1 GCA_017547425.1 Ruminiclostridium sp. | reverse complement strand
GTCGGACAGCTTTTTCAGATAAGGGACCGCTCGGTGGCGGAACATCATCTCGCACTCCCGGGGCGGGCCGGGGAGCATGAGCACGTGGGTCCCGTCGGCCTCAAAGGCCACACCGGGGGCGGTGCCCCAGTCGTTCTCCAGCACGGTGCACCCCTCGGGGAGCATGGCCTGCTGGAGGTTGTTCTCGGTCATGGGCCGCTCCATCTGGAGAAACCGGTCCCGGATGCGCTGGGCGGAAGGCTCGTGGAAGAACAGCCCCTTGCCGAAGGCTTCGGCCAGGGCCACCTTGGTCAGGTCGTCGCAGGTGGGCCCCAGACCACCGGTGGTGATGATGATATCCGCACGGCTCCGGGCAATGTCCACCGCCTGACGGACCCGCTCCGGGTTGTCTCCCACCACAGTGTGGTAGTAGACGTTGATGCCCAGCTCGGACAGGCCCTCGGAGATCATCTGGGCATCCGTGTTGGCGATGTTGCCCAGCAGCAGTTCCGTGCCGATGGCGATGAGTTCAGCGGTATGGCTCATGGAGGATTCCCCTTCTCAATTCCATTCGACCGTGACCCGCTCGATGCCGTCCATGGCTCTCTCGATGAGGGCATCGATGTCCAGCTTGGCCTCGGCCTCCAGGATCTCCTCCATGGAGGGACGGGTCTTGGGGTGACGGGGGGTGAAGACGGTGCAGCAGTCCTCATAGGGCAGGATGGAGGTCTCGAAGGTGTTGATCTTCCGGGCGATGCGGATGATCTCCTCCTTGTCCATGCCGATGACGGGACGGAAGACGGGCAGGGTGCAGACCTCACCGGTGACACCCATGGCCTGCATGGTCTGGCTGGCCACCTGGCCCAGAGATTCACCGGTGACCAGGGCATGGGCGCCCACACGGAGGGCCACCTGCTCGGAAATGCGCATCATGAAACGACGCATCAGCAGGGTGAACAGGGACTCGGGGCAGGAGCGGCGCAGTTCTTCCTGGATCTCGGTGAAGGGCACCACATGAACGGTCATGCGGCCACACCAGGGGGTGATGAGGCGGGCCAGCTCCAGGACCTTGTCCTTGGCCTCGGGGGAGGTGTAGGGATAGCTGAAGAAGTGGACCATCTCCAGGGCCAGACCACGCTTGGCCATCATCCAGGATGCCACAGGGCTGTCGATGCCGCCGGACAGCAGGGAGACTGCTCTGCCGCCCACGCCCACAGGCAGGCCGCCTGCGCCGGGGGTGGTGTTGGCGTGGACATAGGCCGCAAAGTCACGGACCTCCACGTGGACCACCACATCGGGGTTGTGCATATCGGCTCTCAGATGCTCAAAGGCCTCGTCCAGCTCGCCGCCCACGAACTGGGACAGCTGGATGGAGGACATGGGGAAGGACTTGTCGGAACGCTTGGACTCCACCTTGAAGGTCTCGGCCTCCATGAGGTCGTCGTACAGGTAGGTCTTGGCGGTCTCCAGGATGGCCTCGGGGGTCTTCTCGCAGGCCTTGGCCCGGGACAGACCCACCACGCCGAAGAGGTTTTTCAGGTTCTCGAAGGCGCCGTCCATGTCGCAGTCCAGGCTCTGAGGCTCTACATAGGTGATGGACTGGCGGGAGTAGATGCGGAACTTGCCGTACCGCTGGAGACGGCGGCGGGCATTGGACATGAGGCGGTCCTCAAACTGGTGGCGGTTCAGGCCCTTCAGGACCATCTCACCCATTTTCATCAGGATGATCTCGTCACCCACGGGAGGGGTGTAGTTCTTCATATGTGCCATAAGGAGGAATTCCTTTCCTTTTGATTAAATGTTTACCCTTTAGTATACCCCAGACGGAAAATTTCTTCAAGTCAAATCCTATGGTCAGAGACATGGTTTTTTGTTATAATAGGCCAATCCATTCTTTTTCAGGAGGTCCCCCATGGAATTTTCTGATCTCTTCCCTGTCTTCTCCAAGCTCACCAAGGCCCAGCAGGACCTTCTTCTGTCCGGGGTCAGCAAGCGAACCGCTCCCAAGGGGACGGTCCTCCACCGGGGCGAGGGGGATTGTCTTGGTCTGGTCCTGGTGGCCGAGGGCCAGCTTCGGGCCTTTCTCACCTCAGAAGAGGGCCGTCAGATCACCCTCTACCGCCTCTTCCCCTGGGACCTGTGCCTCTTCTCCGCCTCCTGTTCCATGCGGAGCATCCAGTTTGACATCCAGCTGGAAGCCGAACGGGACACCGTGTTTTGGCTCATCCCCGCTGACCTGTATCAGGCCCTGTCTCAGGACTCCCTGGCGGTGGCCAACCACACCAACGAGATCCTTTCCGCCCGGTTCACCGAGGTTATGTGGCTTATGGAGCAGATCTTATGGCGGCGAATGGACAAACGTCTGGCCGCTTTCCTGCTGGAGGAAAGCGAACTGGAAGGGTCCTCCACCCTGAAAACCACCCACGACCGCATTGCCGACCATCTGGGCACCGCCCGGGAGGTGGTCACCCGAATGCTCCGGTATCTCCAGTCCGAGGGGATGGTCCAACTCTCCCGCGGAAGCATTGCCATCACCGATGAAGAAAAACTACGGGAGCTGGCCCTGTAACCTGCCCCCCTCATCCGTCAAAAAAGACCGCCTTTCGGCGGTCTTTTCGTTATTCATCCGTCCCATTCGTAGGCCAGTTTCGGCCCTCCGTCAAAGTGGACCAGTCCGCAATAGGCAAACCCTTCCCGGTCCAGAATATGCTGCATCACAACATTCTCCCCTTGGGTGTCCACCCGAATGGCCTCGACCCCATGCTCCAGGCAGTAGGCTTTGACCAGTGCAAGGGCTTCTCCCGACAGCCCTTTTCCTCTGCTCTGCTGAGAAAACGCCATCCTGTGGATCACGGCGTAGGGTCTGTCCGTTTTCCAGGCTCCGTCGATCCTATGGTAAGCCGGTTCATCCCCAAAAATCATACAGCAGTAGCCACAGATCTCATGGCCCTCCGCAAACACATAGCCGATCCCGGCCTCCACATCCTGTTCTATGGTCGCACAGGTCGGGTATCCCGGATGCCACTGAACGAAACCCATGGACCTATGATACTCTCTCGCATCCTCAATGCATTGATAGGCTGCGCGGATATCCTCCGCACATGCTTTTCTTACTATCATATGGCCCCTCCTTACTCTTTCGCTTTTGCTTTGCAGATGAGGCCGGTCATGGTGCCCATGGGGCAGTACACGCACCAGCTGCGGGGCTTAAACAGAATCATGGTCACCAGACCCAGCACGGTGGAGGTGAGCATGACGCTGTAGAAGCCGAAAGCGAACTGGGCCACCCCGTCGGAGAACAGGGTCCCGTGGTAGGCCCACTGCCAGGGGAGCTTAAAGGTCCACAGGAGGGTGACCACCTGCTTCAGGTCCTGGGCTCCGGCAAAGACCAGGTAGGTGTTCCACAGCATCAGCAGGAACATGGTCATAAAGAAGGCCAGGAAGCCGTAGCGGAACCACTTGGACACCATCCACCGGGGCATATCCTTCTTTCGGGACAGGCCGAAGCGGCCCCCCAGCAGGGCGAAGAGCTGGCCCCGGTCGCAGTACCGGTGGCAGTACCCTTTATTCCCAGTCACGATGGACACGATGAGGGGGGTACAGAAAAAGACCAGACCCAACCAGGCGAACAGGATGTTCACAAAGCCCAGGGCCAGGTAGATGGGAGACAGGACCCACAGGTAGT
>JAFYPT010000098.1 GCA_017547425.1 Ruminiclostridium sp. | reverse complement strand
GCCGGACAAGGCCATCGACCTGCTGGACGAGGCAGCCTCCCAGACCAGAATGAACTGGGAGACCGGGGACCAGACCTGGCAGGGAGAACCCCCGGCAGTGTCCGGCCAGGAGGTGGCGGAGGTGGTCTCCCAGTGGACGGGGATCCCCCTCACCGCCATCACCCGGGAGGAGAGCCACCGGCTCCTGGCCCTGGAGGACCACCTGGCCAAAGAGGTGGCCGGACAGACCCAGGCTGTCCAGGCGGTGGCACGGGCCATCCGGCGCAGCCGGGCCGGGCTGAAGGAACCGGGACGACCCGTGGGTTCCTTCCTGTTCTTAGGCCCCACTGGGGTGGGTAAGACCGAGCTGTCCAAGGCACTGGCCCGTTTCCTCTTCGGGACGGAAGAAGCCCTCCTGCGGTTCGACATGTCGGAGTTTTCCGAAAAGCACACTGCCTCCCGGCTCACCGGGTCGCCTCCCGGCTATGTGGGCCACGAGGAGGGCGGACAGCTCACCGAAGCCGTCCGCCAGCGGCCCTACGCCGTCCTCCTCTTTGACGAGCTGGAGAAGGCCCACCCCGAGGTCTGGGGGCTTCTCCTCCAGATCATGGAGGACGGTATCCTAACAGATTCCCAAGGAAAACGGGCAGATTTTCGAAACACGGTCCTCATCATGACCTCCAACGTGGGGGGCGAAAAGCTCTCGGCAGGGACTCCTCTCGGCTTCACCTCCGGAGGGGAGGATCAGGTCACAGAGGCCGCCATCCAGAGAGAATTACGCTTAGTATTTCGCCCGGAGTTTTTAAACAGACTGGATGAGACCATCCTCTTCCACCCCCTGGAGCAGGAGGAGATGATCGCCATCGCAAAAAACCTCCTGGACAAGCTGGGAGAGCGGCTGGAGGACCAGGGGGTGACCCTCCGGGTGTCGGAGTCTGCCCTGGGCTGGCTGGCCCGGGAGGGTCGGGATCCCCGGTACGGGGCACGGCCTCTGCGGCGGCTCATCCGGAACCGGGTGGAAAACCCCGCCGCCGAACTGCTCCTGGCCGGGGAACTGCCAAGGGGGAGCGTGCTGGAGGTGGGGGTGGAAGAGGGAGAGATCACCCTGGGCAGATCGGGTCCCAGTGACAGGGTCCCCTCATCCGTCTCGCCTTCGGCGAGCCACCTTCTCCCCGGGGAAAAGGCTTGAAACATAGCCATCCCCCGGAATGTTTAGACAATTCTCTGGATATTGTACACCTGTTTTTCCAAGGAATTCCATCAAAACCTATTGTATTTCTTTTTTATATCGGTTATAATAAGCTGATATCCTGATATGCTATATTAGGAATCACACCCCTACCCTATCGAGGTGATAGATATGCTTAGAATCGGTATTGACATCGGCTCCACCACCGTCAAGGTGGTGGTGCTGGATGAATCCAATAAACTCCTCTTCCGCTCCTACGAGCGCCACTACTCCAAGGCCAGAGAGCGGACCTGCGAGACTCTCCGCCAGCTGACTGACATGCTGGCCGGACAGGAGGTCCAGCTCCTCATCACCGGCTCTGCCGGTCTGGGCGTGGCCAAGGCCTCCGGCCTGGACTTTGTCCAGGAGGTCTACGCCACCGCCGCCGCCGTCCGGGCCTTCATCCCCGGCACCGACGCGGTCATCGAGCTGGGCGGTGAAGACGCCAAGATCATCTTCTTTGGCGGCTCCATTGAGGAGCGCATGAACGGCTCCTGCGCCGGCGGCACCGGCGCCTTCATCGACCAGATGGCCACCCTGCTGAACGTGACAGTGGGCGAACTGGACGCCCTCTCCCTGCAGCACGAGAAGATCTACCCCATTGCCTCCCGCTGCGGCGTCTTTGCCAAGAGCGACATCCAGCCCATCCTGAACCAGGGCGGACGGAAGGAGGACGTGGCCGCCTCCATCTTCCAGGCGGTGGTGGACCAGACCGTGGCCGGTCTCACCCAGGGCCGGGAACTCAAGGGCAAGATCGTCTTCCTGGGCGGTCCCCTCACCTTCCTCATGGGCCTGCGGGAGCGGTTCGTGGAGACCCTGAAGCTGGACAGCGAACACGCCATCTTCCCCCAGGACGGCGACTGCTTTGCCGCCATCGGCGCGGCCCTCTGCACCGAGGAGGGTTCCGGCCATCCCTTCGAGGAGCTCCTGACCAAGCTGGAGCAGGCCGCTGAGAGCGGCACCCCCGTGGACACCATGCCTCCCCTCTTCACCGACCCGGCGGACTACGAGACCTTCTCTGCCCGTCACGCCGCCATGACCGTCCCCACGGTGGACCTCACCACCTACACCGGGGAGGCTTACTTAGGCATCGATGCCGGCTCCACCACCACCAAGATGGTCCTCATCGACCCGGACTGCAACATTCTCTACTCCTTCTACCACTCCAACCTGGGTAACCCCGTCTCCATCGTGCTGCCCCAGCTCCAGGAGATCTATCGCCAGTGCGGGGACCGTGTCACCATCAAAGGCGCTGCCGTCACCGGCTACGGCGAGGACCTCATCAAGAACGCCTTCTCCTGCGATCTGGGTCTGGTAGAGACCGTGGCCCACCTGAACGCCGCCCGCCACTTCTCCCCTGACGTGGACTTTATCATCGACATCGGCGGCCAGGACATGAAGTGTTTTAAGATCCGCAACGGCGCCGTGGATTCCATCCTCCTGAACGAGGCCTGCTCCTCGGGCTGCGGCTCCTTCATCGAGACCTTCGCCAAGGCCCTGGGCCAGAACATCGCCGACTTCTCCAAGATGGGCCTCTTCGCCAAGAACCCGGTGAACCTGGGTTCTCGCTGCACCGTCTTTATGAACTCTTCCGTGAAGCAGGCCCAGAAGGATGGCGCCTCCGTGGAGGACATCTCCGCCGGTCTGTCCATCTCTGTGGTCAAGAACGCCATCTACAAGGTCATCCGCGCCGCCAGCGCCGACGACCTGGGCAAGCACATCGTGGTCCAGGGCGGCACCTTCCTGAACGACGCCGTCCTCCGCTCCTTCGAGCAGGAGATCGGCCGGGAGGTCACCCGCCCCACCATCTCCGGCATGATGGGCGCTTACGGCGCCGCTCTGGCCGCCAAGGAGGCCGGTCTGGAACGATC
>JAFYPT010000097.1 GCA_017547425.1 Ruminiclostridium sp. | reverse complement strand
GGTGGTGGTGCCGAAGGAGGTCTGCTTAGCAGTGCCATTAACCTCGGTAACCTTAGCGGTAGCAACGGGAGCGGTAGCGGTCAGGTAGTAGGTAGCGCCCTTGTAGTCCTTACCGTCGTTCCACTTGGAGAAGTTGACCAGGACATAGTCGTCCTTAGCGAAGTCATCAGTCTCCACGGTGCCGTCAAAGCTGGTCTCGCCAGCAGCCTGGAAGACATCCAGAGTTGCGGTAGCGGCAGCCTTCAGGTGGCCAGCAGGATCATACTTAGCATCGGTGGTAGCGGTGATCTGGCCCAGCCAGGTCTCGATCTCAACGATCTGATACTGCTTGTCAACCAGATAGATTTCGGTCAGGGTGCCCTGGCCACCAACCTTGTTGGTACGGTCAGTCAGGGTGATTTCCTGATCGGAACCAACTGCGTAGCTAACGGTAGCTTCCTTCAGGCCGTCAACGTACAGCTTGGAAACATCGCCGTCTTCCTTCAGGCCCAGGTCGGTAGCGATCTGGCACTCGGTGACAGCGGTCTTGTAGGTAGCAACGGGCTCAGCAGCGATGGTAACAACAGCGTCGTAGTCCTTATCGTTCCACTCGGTGACGGGGCGGCCCCAGGGAGCGATATTGTCGTTATCGCCGTCCTTATCGGAGATGATATCGAACTCGGTGTTAGCCAGGGTCTTAGCACCGAACAGCTTGTCCTGCAGATCGACGGTAACGTCGGGCTGATAGCCGAAAGCGGGGGTGTAAGAGACCATGCCAGCGAACATGATGTTGTAGATCATCTGAGCAGCAACTTCACGGGTGATGGGCTTGTTCAGGTCCACACCGGAGATGCCTTCCAGAGCCTTAGCTTCCTTAGCGACCTTGGTGACATCCAGGGTCCACTCAGCGCCAACGAAGTTGTGGCCGGGCTCGTCGTAGCCAACGCCACGCAGGAATGCAGCCAGAGCAGCATAGCCGGTCAGAGCCTCGTCGGGAGCGTAGGTGCCGTCACCCAGGCCCTTCAGCAGTTCGTTGTCAGCAGCATAACCGACATAGCCAGCGTACCAAGCGGTAGCAGGGGTGTCGGAGAATGCTTCAGCAGCGCCGCCAGCGAAGTTAGCGGTGTAGACGTCGGTGACGTCAGCGGTGGTCATGCGGTAGACCATGGTTGCCAGCTGAGCACGGGTCAGGGTGCCCTGGGGATGGTACTTGCCATCGTCAAAGCCTTCCAGGATGCCCAGCTGAGAGGCGAAGTCAACAGCGGTAGCGTACTTAGCAGTGACCTGCTCGCTATCGGAGTAATCGCCCAGGGTTGCAGCGCCAGCGGTAACAGCCAGGGACAGAGACATAGCCATTGCCAGAACCAGCGCCAGAACCTTCTTCCGTCCCTTTCCTTATATATAATAAGGAAGGATCCCGGTCGTTCCCATCCATTTCCCGCAGAAAAAGTCCCTGAAATCCCCATTTTCTGGCAAAAAAGCGCCCCGATTGGGGCGCTTCCGCAAGTGGTTATTCCTCTTTTTCTGCCGGGACGAATGCCTGCCAGGGGAGCACGTCGCTGAGCTCGATGAGCACGGGAGAGTAGCCCCCCAGGTTGTCGTAGCCGGGGTTGTTTCGAGCGGGCACGCTGCCGGGGGTCACGATGGGCAGGGAGACCACCAGACTGGTGCCCCCGTCCTGACCACTCTGGGCGATGAGGACACCGCCGTGGAGGGCGGCGATCCGCTGGGCGTTGTACAGGCCCAGACCGGCGCCTTCACCGGGACGGGGGATCTCCTCGGCGCTCTCACCGGAGAACAGGGTAGCCATCCGGTCCTCGGGGATGCCCGCGCCGCTGTCCTTCAGGGAGATGATGACCCGGCCGTTCTCGGCGTGGAACTTCATCTGGACAAAGCCATCCGTGCCGGCGGCCCGGATGGCGTTGGACACCAGAGCCAGGAGCATCTGGGTCAGGAGGGATTTACTGGCCTGGAAGCCCAGGTTCATGACGTTGCTGGTGTAGGTGAACCGCACCCCGGCCAGGTCGGCCAGCCAGGCGGCCTCCTGGGCCATGCCCTCGCAGACCATGGCCAGGTCGAAGCCCTCTTCCCGGGGGAAGGTCTTGTCGTTGAGTTCCTGGGTCAGCTCGGCCTGACGGGTCAGCCGGAGCATCTGGTACACCAGCCGGGTCTGGTTGGCCATGTCTTTCTGGAATTCCTCGGTGAGCTGTCTGTGGTCCATCATGCGCTTCATCTTCCACTGGACGGCGGTGAAGTTGGACAGGCACTCCCGCATCCGGTAAACGGAGTGGGAGAAGGGGTGCTTTTGGGCGTCGGCGTCGGGCAGGGGCCGCAGGATCAGCAGGTCGCCGCCGTCCATGGGGGAGGCGGTCACCCGGTAAGCATGCTGGCCCAGGGCCACCTCCACAGCTTCACCGGGGTGCTCGGCCAGGGCGAAGAGGAGCTCGGCAGGGAAGTCATCTTCCCCCAGAAGCATATCGCCCACTTCGTTCCGCCAGACCAGCTGGCCGCCGAAGAGGTAAAAGACCGCCTCAGGAAAGGCCCCGAACAGGGGCTCCAGGCGGGAGCTGAAAAGTTCCATACTGTCATCTCCTTTTGCGTGGGATTAGGATGACCCGGCTGGGGCCGGGAAATTACACGGTAGGATGGGAATTCCCGGCAGGACCAGCCTACCAGGGTTATTTGCTTTAGTTTAGCAAATGATGGCAGGATTGACAAGAATTTTGTCGAAAAAGTCCGGTGTATTCTTGGAAGTTTTCTCAGGAAAGGACTTCCATCTTTGCGAAAAGAGGAGTATAATGGCGTTAGATATGCTGGAACTCTGCCAGCGCAAAATGACAATGAATGACTCAGAAAGGATTTTGGTTGACATGAGTATCAAAGTCGGTATCAATGGATTTGGCCGCATCGGCCGTTTAGTTCTGCGTCTGGGCGTGGAGCGCCCCGACATCGAGTTCGTGGCCATCAACAGCCACAGCCAGACCCCCGACTACATGGCATATTTATTAAAGTACGACAGCGTCCATGGCCGTTTCCAGGGTGAAGTGGATTGGGAAGGCGATTACCTGATCGTCAACGGCAAGCGCATCCGTGTCTTCAACTGCGAGGAACCCCACGAGATCCCCTGGGGTACCGTCGGTGCCGAGTACATCGTGGAGTCCACCGGTAAGTTCACCACCGCGCCCAAGATGCAGGGTCACCTGGACAGCGGCGCAAAGAAGGTCCTGCTGACCGCCCCCTCCAAGGACGACACCCCCATGTTCGTCATGGGCGTGAACAACACATCCTATGACAAGAGCATGGACTTCGTTTCCAACGCTTCCTGC
>JAFYPT010000096.1 GCA_017547425.1 Ruminiclostridium sp. | reverse complement strand
GGACTCGATGGTCTGGGGCATGATGCCGTCGTCGGCAGCAACCACCAGGATGGCGATGTCAGTGATCATAGCGCCGCGGGCACGCATGGCGGTGAAGGCCTCGTGGCCGGGGGTATCCAGGAAGGTGACGGGGGAACCGCCCACGTCAACCTGGTATGCGCCGATGTGCTGGGTGATGCCGCCGGCCTCGCCGGATGCCACGTGGGCGTTGCGGATATAGTCCAGCAGAGAGGTCTTGCCGTGGTCAACGTGACCCATGACAACAACGACGGGAGCGCGGGGAGCCAGATCTTCGTCCTTGTCCTCAGCGGTGTCGATGAGCTTCTCTTCGATGGTGACGATGACTTCCTTTTCCACCTTGCAGCCCAGTTCCATGGCCACCAGAGCGGCGGTGTCGTAGTCGATGAGCTCGGACAGGGAGGCCATAACGCCCATCTTCATGAGGCACTTGACCACGTCTGCGCCGGTCTTCTTCATGCGGGAGGCCAGCTCGCCCACACCGATCTCGTCGGGGATCTTGACGGTCAGGGGGGTCTTCTTGGCGATCTCCAGCTGCAGACGGCGCATCTTCTCCTGCTCTTCCTGCTTGCGCTTGTTGCCGAAACCGGCGTTCTTGCGCTGGTTGCCCTTGCTCTGGATCTTCTGCTTGCCGCTCTGCATCTTGTTGGCACGCTCGGGAGCCAGGGTCTCCAGATGCTCGTCGTACTTGTCCAGGTTCACAGCGCCGCCCTTGCGGGTGTCCACCAGCTTCTTCTCGGGGACGCGGGTGGTGGGCTTGTTCTGCTCGGCAGCGGGGGCAGCAGCCTTGGGCGCTGCCTGCTGGTTGTTGTTCTGGGGCTTGGGACCGCGGTTCTGGCCGCCCTCGCGGTTGGGACGGTCGTTGCGGTCGTTGCGGCCACGGTTCTGGTTCTGGCCGCCTTCGGGCTTTCTGTCGCGGTTGGGACGGTCGTTTCTTGCCATGTCAGTCTTCTCCTTTTTGGCGGGTGCGCCCAGGGAAGCCTGCATGTCTGCCACCTGGTTATTCTGGGTGACATGTTCAAAAATCAGGGACAGCTCCTTGTCGTCCAGCACCTGCATATGATTTTTAGGGGTGGTAGCGTAAGTGGTCAGGATCTGGGTGATCTCCTTGGTGGATTTTCCGAGGTCCTTGGCTACCTCATGAACGCGATACTTTTCTAAACTCAAATATAGCCACCTCCGTTGTGTCGGTCAGGGTTTCTTCTTCTTGCTATTGTTTGCGCTTCGGGCTTTAGGTTTGCCCGGGCGGGTGGTTTTCTCACGCTTCTCGTCCCGGCGCTTCTTGGCCCGGGCGGCCTTTTCGGTCAGAAGCCGGCTGATTTCTCCGTAGGTTTCCGGGTCTGCCTTGGCCAGGCGGTCAGCCACGGCGGCGGCAAAGCCTATGTCGCCGATGGCTAGCATGGCGCAGGAGTTGCGGCCCAGGCCGCTTCCCAGTTCATCCTTGGAGAGGGGGATGGTCACGCAGAGATTGTTGTCGCTGCTCTGGGCGTATAAATGAGCCCGGCGGACCGAGTTTTCGGCTGCATCCTGGGCCAGCAGGAGCAGATAGGCTTTGTGGTCCTGGCAGAGGGCAGCCACGGGCTCTTCGCCGATGGCCAGCTTGCCTGCCCGATGGACCAGACCCAGCAGATTGGGGATGTTATCCATTCTGGGCGCCTCCCTTCATCTGTTCCTCCAGGCCGTCGTAGACTTTCTCGGGGATGGGAAGGGAGAAGGAACGCTCCAGGGCCTTGGACTTGCGGATGCGCTTGAGGCACTCGGGCTGGGGGCAGAGATAGGCCCCACGGCCGGGCTTCTTGCCGTGGAAGTCCAGGCTGATCTCCCCTTCGGGGGACCGGACCACCCGGATGAGCTCACGCTTGGGTTTCATTTCCCGGCAGCCAAGACACTGGCGCAGAGGGATCTTTTTGGGCACGGGAGCACCTCCTTGGGTAATGTCAGGGGGGAATTATTCCTCCACAGGGGTCTCTTCGGCAGCCTCGTCCAGGTCGTCGAAGAACTCGTCGTCCTCGAAGTCCTCTGCCTCTTCGGCGGCCAGAGCGGCGGCCTCGGCAGCAGCGGCTGCGGCAGCTGCGTCTTCCTCTTCCCACTCGTGGACGGCGGACTCAGCCTTGATGTCGATCTTGTAGCCGGTGAGCTTGGCGGCCAGACGGGCGTTCTGACCCTCCTTGCCGATGGCCAGGGAGAGCTGGTCGTCGGGGACCACCACGCGGCAGCTCTTAGTGCCCTCCAGGGGCAGGACGGAGATGACGTCGGCGGGGGAGAGGGAGGCTGCCACATACTCGGCGGGATCGTCGCTGTACTTGATGATGTCGATCTTCTCGTTGCGCAGTTCGGCCACCACGCTGTTCACGCGGGCACCCTTGGGGCCCACGCATGCGCCGATGGGATCCACATTTTCATCGGCGGAGTAGACGGCCAGCTTGGAGCGGCTGCCTGCCTCGCGGGCGATGGAGCGGATTTCCACGGTGCCGTCGTAGATCTCGGGGACTTCCAGCTCGAAGAGGCGCTTGACCAGGCCGGGATGGGTGCGGGAAATGAGGACCTGGGGACCACGGCTGGAGCGTCGGACTTCCACCACGTAGACCTTGATGCGGTCGCCCTCGCGGATGACCTCGCCGCGGACCTGCTCAGCAGGTGCCAGGTAGGCGTCGGTGGACTCACCGTTGCTGGTGATGCGCAGGGAGACAGCGCCGTTGCGGGGGTCCACACGGGTGACGGTGCCCAGCAGCATCTCGTGCTCCTTGGAGTTGAACAGGTCATAGATCATGCTGTGCTCAGCCTCGCGCATGCCCTGGATGATGACCTGACGGGCGGTCTGGGCAGCGATGCGGCCGAAGTTGCGGGGCTTGATCTCAATGCGGACCACGTCGCCGGTCTGGGCGGTGGGCAGGGTCTTGCGGGCGTCTTCCAGGGCCAGCTCGGTGTAGGGGTTGTCGACCTCCTCCACGATCTCCTTCTTCACATACATGCGGACAGTGCCTGCGGCCTCGTTGGCCTCCACGAAGACGTTGTCGGTGATGCCCTCGTGGTCACGCTTGTAAGCGGAAACCAGAGCCTGGGTGATCTTTTCCAGCATGTAGGACTTGGGGATGCCCTTTTCCTTTTCGATCAGCGAGATGGCGGTAAAAAATTCCTTGCCGTCCAGCTCGTTGCTCTTTGCATTCTTGGGTGCTTTCTTAGCCATAATTCTAGCTCCTTGCTCCAGATTAAAAGCTCACGTGCAGGCGCACGAAAGCGATCTCTTTCTTGTCAAAGGTCACGGTCTCGCCGCCCATCTCCAGGGTGACGTTGCCGTCTTCGTAACCGGCCAGGATGCCGGTGCAGTTCTTCTGGCCGTTGACGGCCTTGTAGAACTTGACGTCCACCTCGGCGCCCATGAAGGCCTCGAAGTGCTCGGGCTTCTTCAGGGGGCGGTCGGCGCCGGCGGAAGAAACCTCGAAGGTGTAGGGATCCTGGATGGGGTCGGCCTCATCCAGCAGGGGGTCCACGCCGCGGCTGACGGCTTCGCAGTCGTCGATGGAGACGCCGTCCTCCTTGTCGATATACAGGCGGAGATACCAGCTGCCGGCCTCCTTGATGTACTCCACGTCCCACAGGGTGCAGCCGCAGGCCTCTACCACGGGGCGGGCCAGCTCTGCGGTCAGATCAGTGATTTTGGACATAGTAACCTCCTGTGCGCCTTTTGAGCGCGTTATATAATATAATGTATACGGTCGGTCCGTGATCCCCAGGGAACCGGGACCGGGGTGCGTGAATATAAAAGAAAGAGCGGGGCAAGCCCCACTCCTTACTACTTACATCTTCCATTACGGTTGACATTATACCACGCCTTGGGAAGGCTTGCAAGGGGTTAGACAGGAATTCATGGAAAATTGCCAATTTCCTCTGGATTCTTCCTTCTTCTCTTTCTCCCGAGAGCAGAAAAGGGGAGTGGGCGAAAAGAAATGTAAACCTTTTATTAAAAAAAGGGAAAGAAAGGCTCGAAAGACTTGCCGAACATGCCGTCAGTATGTATAATGAACATTCGTATAGCATGGATAATTGCCTTCATGCGGCCAATGGAACTACAAGACCAAAGGAGGCGTTGGCTTTGGCCACTAAAAAGAAAAAGCGCAAGCTGAAGAAACCTTACCGTATCCTCAAGGGCATCTATACTGTCATCGTTGTGCTGGCAGCCCTCATCGTTCTGGGATACGCAGTATATAAGATCGCTGTCCCCGAACCGGACATGTCCCATCAGGGTTCCGGCCAGGGTGTGGTGGAGGCGGAGGCTCCCGACATGGAGAGCGGCTCCCACCAGCGGAAGGAGAAGACCTACACCTTCCTTCTGGCCGTCCCCGATCAGGAGAGCGGCAACGCTGACTCCATTATGGTGGTTACTTATGATGTGCCCAACCAGAAGGTGGGCATGGTCTCTATCCCCCGAGACACTCTGGTGAACGAGAAGAACCCAAAGATCAACTCCAGCATGGTGGCCGGCATCGACAACTTGGAGCGGGTGGTGTCTGAACTGGTGGGCTTCCCCCTGGACTTCTATGTCACTCTGGATCTGGATGCCTTCATTGAGATCGTGGATGCTGTGGGCGGCGTGGAATTTGACGTCCCGGTGTATATGTACTATGATGACCCTGCCCAGGACCTGCACATCCACTACGAGCCCGGTGTCCAGCATCTGAGCGGTCAGCAGGCCATGGAGGTCTGCCGTTTCCGTGCCAATGCAGACGGCACTGGTTATCCCTTGGGTGACGTCCAGCGAGCCCAGACCTCCCAGCAGATGATGCTCACCGTAGCCAAGAAGCTCATGTCTGTGGACAGTCTGGTGAACATCAATGAGTTCATCGACATCGTGGAGCGGAACATCGAGACCAACATGAGCGGCACCGATATTGCCTGGTTCGCTGCCAAGGCTCTGGGCCTGAACCTCTCCACCGGCATCAGCGGTGAAGCTCTGCCCGGCGATGGCAATGCTACTTATAAGGGTACACGGTACTGCTATGAACTCTATCCCAATGACAGTCTGGAGATCATCAACCGGCTCATCAACCCCTACACCACCTCCCTGACCCTGGAGGATGTGGAGATTTTCCAGGTACCTTAATGAAAAACCGTACACGCAGGAGAGAAGGAATCGTTGGCGTTCCTTCTCTCTTATTTTGCCTTTTTCGGGAAAAATACCGAAAAAAGAAAGTGGACAAAAGGACACCAAAATGATGGAAATTATGCATGAGTTAGCCTGTGCTAATGGTGTTTGGGGCGGTTTGGGCTACAAGATAAAGGGTTATTTTGGAAAAGATGCAGGAATTCAGCAATTTTTTTCATTCAGAATGTTGACATTCCGGAGTTTGCGTACCATAATGACAGTGGAATATAACCAACCTCGCAAAGCAATAAAAGGATGTGAGATACGAATGCAACCCATGAATGAAAAGCACGAAATCCCCTTCATCAAATGTTCTGGTTGCGCAGCCGGAAAGTCCCGTCTGAAGTTCTACGCCACCTGTGAGGAAGCAGTCAAAGCTGGTTTTGCCAGCGGCGAGTGCACCTACGGTTGCGTGGGCGCAGGTTCCTGCGTGGCAGCATGCCCCCAGGGCGCGCTGACTGTCGTTGACGGTACTGTCCAGCTCAACAAGGACAAGTGCGACGGCTGCGGCGATTGCGTGGCAGCATGTCCCCAGAAGCTCATCCACATGGTTCCCGATGACGTCTCCAACTTCGTTCCCTGCTCCAACAAGGACGAAGAGGAAGTCGCTATCAGAATGTGTGGCCACAGCTGCATCGGCTGTGGTGACTGCGCAGAGGCTTGCCCCCAGGATGCCATCAGCATCGTGGACAACTGCGCTGTGATCGACTATGAGAAGTGCCTGGGCTGCGCAGCATGTACTGTTGCCTGCCGCAAGAAGATCATCGTCGATACCTATCACGATCTGGCTCAGATCAAGCCCACTGTCGCTTTCGTGCGTTGCCGCGGCGGCCTGCATAATCACGAGGTTTATGCTGCTGCTGGCGCTACCAACTGCCGTGAAGCTGCAGCTCTGGACCTGGATGGCCACTGCTCCTTTGGCTGCGCTGGCTTCGGCGACTGCGCTGCTGCATGCCGCTTCAACGCAATCCAGATCACCAACGGCACCGCTCTGGTGAACCACGAACTGTGCGTCGGCTGTACTGCCTGCGTCCATGTCTGCCCCCAGCAGCTGCCCGTTATCGTTCCCTTCAAGGGCGCGAAGATGGTCGCCTGCGCTTCTCAGGATCACCCCGACAAGCGTAAGGAACTGTGCTGGGTCGGCTGCATCGGCTGCGGCGACTGCGCTGCAAACTGCCCCGACGGCGTCATCCACGCTGAGTTCGGCCGTGCAGTTATCACCCCCGACAAGTGCGAAGACTGCAACATCTGCTCTTATGTGTGCCCCGCCGGCGTGATTTCCGCTCGCGAGATGCCCGAGTTTACTTATGTTCAGGTTCGTGCTATGGCAGCACAGAAAGGAGGCGCAGCGAAATGAAAGACATGAGACCCTTTAAGAGTATGGACGCCAACGCCGCCGCTGGCCACGTCGCATACGCCTTCACTGAAGTCGCTGCAATTTACCCCATCACTCCCTCCTCCCCCATGGCGGAGAACGTGGACGAATGGGCTAACCAGGACCGTAGAAATATCTTCGGCAACCGTGTGAACATCGTTGAGATGGAATCCGAGGCAGGCGCAGCTGGCGCTGTCCACGGCTCTCTGTCCACCGGTGCTCTGACCACCACCTTTACCGCATCTCAGGGCCTGCTGCTGATGATCCCCAACCTGTACAAGGTTGCTGGCGAAGGCCTGCCCGGCGTTTTCCACGTGGCAGCTCGTACCCTGACCACCCACGCTCTGTCCATCTTCGGTGACCACCAGGACGTTATGGCCTGCCGCGGCACCGGTATGGCAATGCTGGCTGCATCCACTCCCCAGGAAGTTATGGACCTGGCTCCCGTTGCTCACCTGTCCGCAATCCAGGCAAGCATGGGCTTCATCAACTTCTTCGACGGCTTCCGTACCTCTCACGAGATCCAGAAGCTGCGCACCTGGGAATATGACACCCTGGCAGAGATGGTCGACTGGGACGCTCTGGCACGCTTCCGCGCCAACGCAAACATGCCCCACCATCCCTTCCATCGTGGTACCAATGAGCCCCCCGAGACCTTCTTCCAGCACCGCGAGGCTTCCAACGTCATGTACAATGACCTGGTCGACGTGGTCGTTGGCAACATGAACAAGGTCAACGAGTCCATCGGCACCAACTACAAGCCCTTCAACTACTACGGCGCTCCCGATGCTACCGATATCATCGTGGCTATGGGTTCCGTTTGCGGTACTCTGGAAGAGACCGTCGACGCTATGGTCGCAGCAGGCAAGAAGGTCGGTGTTCTGGAAGTTCACCTGTATCGTCCCTTCTCTGCAAAGCACATGCTGGCAGAGCTGCCCAAGACTGTCGAGCGCATCGCAGTTCTGGACCGTACCAAGGAGCCCGGCGCATTCGGCGAGCCCCTGTACCTGGATGTCGTTGCTGTTCTGAACGAGGCTGGCATGAACAACATCAAGGTCATCGGCGGCCGCTACGGCCTGTCCTCCAAGGACACCACTCCCGCAGACATGTACTCCGTCTTCCAGCACCTGGCAAAGGGCGGTCACAACCACTTCACCGTCAGCATCGTTGACGACGTGACCAACCTGTCCATCGAGAAGCACGAGTTCATCCTGCCCGAGGATCCCACTCAGAAGTCCGTCAAGATCTGGGGTATCGGCTCCGACGGTCTGGTCGGCGCTTCCAAGAACACCTCTAAGATCATCGGCGACCACACCGACAACTATGTCCAGGCATACTTCCAGTATGACTCCAAGAAGTCCGGTGGTCTGACCATCTCCCACCTGCGCTTCGGCCAGAAGCCCATCCGCTCCTCCTACTATGTTGGCCATGCTGACGTGGTTATCTGTGGTAACCCCGCTTACATCGGCAAGTACAACATGGTCCGTGACGTCAAGCCCGGCGGCATCTTCATGCTGAACTGTGAGTGGGAAGGCGCTGAGCTGGAAGCTCGTCTGCCCGCAGACATCAAGCGCGCACTGGCTCAGAAGAACATCAAGTTCTACACCTGCGACGCTGTCAACATCGCCCGTAACCTGGGCATGAAGGGCCGTATCAACACCATCATCCAGTCCGCATACTTCAAGCTGGCTAACCTGGTTCCCGAAGAGGATGCCATCGAGTACATGCGCCAGGGTATCGTGAAGGACTACGGCACCAAGGGCCAGAACGTTGTTGACATGAACATGGCTGCTGTTATGGCTGGCCAGACCGCAGCTAAGGAAGTTGCTGTTCCCGCTGAGTGGGCAAACGCTGTTGACGAGGCAAAGGCTGAGGTCAAGCTGAACACCGTCAACGCTGAGCAGGATGCATACGTCCGTAACATTCTGATTCCCACCAACAACCTGGAAGGCGACTCCCTGCCCGTCTCCACCTTCCTGCCCTATGTCACCGGTAAGGCTCCCTCCGGTACCTCCGCTTTCGAGAAGCGCGGTATCGCTGTGGATATCCCCGTCTGGCATGCAGAAAACTGCACCCAGTGTAACTGGTGCTCCGCAGTCTGCCCCCACGCTGTCATCCGTCCCTTCGTCATCAAGCCTGAGGACGCTGAGGGTCTGACCACCGTGGACTGCAAGACCGTGGAAGGCAAGAAGTTCATCGTGGCTGTCTCCGCTGCAGACTGCACCGGCTGCGGTTCCTGCGTCGAGATGTGCCCCGCACACGGCAAGGCTCTGACCATGGAGCGTTCCGCTGGCCGTATGTTCGAAGACCAGAACACCTTCGAGTATGCTAAGAAGGTCGGCGTGCAGAAGGGTTCTGACGACACCGTCAAGACCTCTCAGTTCCTGCGTCCCTACCTGGAGTACTCCGGCGCATGCCCCGGCTGCGGCGAGACTCCCTATGCTAAGATGGTCACCCAGCTGTTCGGCGACCATGCTGTTATCGCTAATGCTACTGGCTGCTCCTCCATCTGGGGTGCATCCGTTCCCAGCATGCCCTACGTCGTGGACGAGAACGGCCACGGCCCCGCATGGGCAAACTCCCTGTTCGAAGACAACGCACAGTTCGGCTTCGGTATGTCCGTCTCCCTGCGCACCCGCCGCAACGCCATGAAGGCTGTTGTTGAGCGTCTGGCTGCAGACCGCCGCTTCGCTGGCACCGCTGGCGCTTGGGTGGAAAAGATGAACACCAACGAGGCTGCTTCCCTGGGTACCGATCTGGTCGCTCTGATCAAGGCATTCCTGGCTGACAAGACCCCCGCTGACGTCACCATGGATGCTGCTCTGGTCAAGGACTGCGAATATGTCGTGGCTAACACCGACGTCCTGCCTCGTCCCTCCATGTGGCTGTTCGGCGGCGACGGCTGGGCATACGACATCGGTTACGGCGGCCTGGACCACATCCTGGCTTCCCGTGAGAACTTCAATGTTCTGGTCTTCGACACCGAGGTCTACTCCAACACTGGCGGTCAGTCCTCCAAGTCCACTCCCACCGGCGCTGTGGCACAGTTCGCAGCAGGCGGTAAGCCCACCGGCAAGAAGGACCTGGCTCAGATCGCAATGACCTATGGTCACGTTTACGTTGCTCAGGTCGCTATGGGCGCTAACCCCGCTCAGACCCTGCGCGCACTGAAGGAAGCTGAAAGCTATGACGGTCCTTCTCTGATCATCGCTTATGCACCTTGTATCAACCACGGTATCAAGGCCGGCATGAACCGCTCCATGGTCGAGATGAAGAAGGCTGTCCGCGCTGGTTACTGGAACATGCTGCGCTATGATCCTCGCCTGGCTGCTGAGGGTAAGAACCCCCTGCAGATCGACAGCGCTAAGCCCACCGAGAAGTACAGAGACTTCATCAAGGGCGAGAACCGTTACGCATCCCTGTCCATGAAGAACCCCGCCATGGCTGAGAAGCTGTTTGTTGAGTCCGAGAAGGCTGCTCTGAATCGTTACGACAGTCTGATCAACAGACGTAACAGTCTGGAACCTAAGGAGGGTCAGGCATAATGATTAACAACGTAAGAGAAAGAAATCCCATGCCCGAGCAGCCCATTGAGGTTCGCTGCGACAACTTCAACGAAGTTGCCCTGGGCTACACCGAGGCTGACGCTATCCGCGAGGCTATGCGTTGCCTGAACTGCCGTAAGAAGCCCTGCGTGGCTGGCTGCCCCATCAACCAGCAGATCCCTGAGTTCATTGCTAAGGTCGCTGTTGGCGATTTCGCAGCTGCTTACGACATCATCACCGTCAAGTCCTGCATGCCCTCCATCTGCGGCCGTGTTTGCCCCCAGGAGCAGCAGTGCGAGAAGAACTGCGCTCACGCCCTGAAGGGCGAGGCAGTCGGCATTGGCCGTCTGGAGCGCTTTGTGGCTGACTGGTATGCTGCCCGTAACCCCATCTCCGTTCCCGAGGTGGAGAAGAAGGGTAAGAAGGTTGCTGTTGTTGGTTCCGGCCCTGCTGGTATCGCCTGCGCTGGCGACCTGGCAGCTATGGGCTACGACGTCACCGTCTTCGAGAAGCTGAGCTATGCCGGCGGTATCCTGACCTACGGCATCCCCCAGTTCGTCCTGCCCAACGAGGTTGTCAACCGTCACATTGACACCCTGAAGGCTCAGGGTGTGGAGATCGTCACCAGCTCCCCCATCGACAAGAGCAAGAGCATCGACGCTCTGTTCGCTGACGGCTTCGAGGCTGTCTTCGTTGGTAACGGCGCTGACATCCCCCAGACTCCCAGAGGCCTGGACACCAGCCTGGAAGGCGTTTGGTCCGCAAACGACTACCTGACTGAGGTCAACCTGAACACCGACGCTCTGCCCGCAAGCATCAAGGACGCAAAGCGCGTTCTGGTTGTTGGCGGCGGTAACGTTGCTGTCGACGCAGTCCGCTGCGCAAAGCGCGTTGGCGCAGAGCCCATCATGGTCTATCGCCGTACCATCGCAGAAGCACCCGCTCGCCGCGATGAGATCGAGCATACCCGTGAGGAAAGCATCGAGATCAAGGAGCTGACCAACCCCGTCGAGTGCATCGGCAAGGATGGCAAGCTGGTGGCTGTCAAGCTGGAGAAGATGACTCTGGGCGAGCCCGACGCTTCCGGCCGCCGTTCCCCCGTGGGCACCGGTGAGTACTTCGAGATCGAGTGCGAGAACCTGGTCATCGCTACCGGTACCTCTTACTCCGAGGATGTTGTGGACACCACCACCGGCATCGACAAGGATAAGTGGGGCGGTATCGCTGTTGACGACGGCTTCAAGACCAGCCGTCCCGGCGTCTTCGCTGGCGGTGACGCTGTCACCGGTCCTCAGGTCGTTGTTAAGGCAATGGGCGCTGGCCGCCGCGCTGCCGTCAGCATCGACGAGTACCTGTCTGCAAAGTAAGGATCACATCCTTTTTCAAGAAGCTGGGTCCAGAGTTTTCTCTGGGCCCAGTTTTTTGCAAAAAACACGCCCCCTGGCAGTTCAACCTGCCGGAGGGCGTGTTTTCGTTGTCAAGATTCGTCTTGTGACAAGAGTTGGGACAGAAGGTACTTTCTGGCCCGGTTGGTTTCGGGGAGGTGCTTGCGCTGGACCATGGGCAGGTCCACCACCCGGCAGAAGTCCCGGACGTAGCCGGTCAGTTCCTGGTCACAGAGCAGAAGCCGTTTGGGCTTGCCGGATTCTTCGATGTGTTCCCCCAGCAGGTTCAGGACCTGGTTGTAGATGTCCTCTTGGGGGGTGAGAAGTTCCGACCGGAAAACGTGTCCGGTGCCGCCATCGGTAAGGAGAAGAAGCCGGGGGAAGAACTTCTTTCGCCCCTTCTTCATGGGGGTGGACAGGTAGGACCAATCCATCTCCAAATCATAGGCCCGGTGTGGCATAGCTTTCAGCTGGCGGGTGAAGTCATCCTCGTCCAGCAGGACTTCGTCATAGGTTTCTTGGTCGAAGTCCATGTGGGGAAAGACTCCGGTGTGGTAGAGGTGGTCGTCCGGGTCGTAAAACCGCATGACGAAGTCTCCGGCTTCCTGATTCACAGGCAGCTTACCTTGGGCGGCGGCTTGGACCATCATGAGCAGGTTACCCAAACCATCCCGCAGAAGGGTAGCTTGCTCTTCGGTAAGGTCTTCCGGGGCCAGACCAGGCTGGAAGGACTGGAAGTGAAGCCAGCCGCCCTTGCCACGGCAGCGGATGCCCAGGTCTTTCATCCGGCGACGGTTGGATGGGCTGATCTCTTCCCGGTTCCCCCATAGGGCCATCATGGCGGTCTGGAGATAGAAGACCGGCTCCTCCTTGTAATTCTTACCGGTGAGGAGTTTTCGGGCAGTGGTGTAGGCTTTTTCACCCACGTAGCAGGCGATGGCGTACTGCCCGGAAGAGGGAAGAAGGAAGGAGAATAAGAGACTGGTTTTCTGGTCCTCCAAGAGCATCACGAAGGGGAGATCCTCGAAGAACAGATTCCAGGGTTCAAAGTCGGCTATGGTGGAGGTTAAGAAGTAAAGCTGCCGCCACAGCAGCTTGCTGTTTTCGTCCATGGAGAGATCCTCCTGTGCGGTATAGTATCCCAATCATAGCACAGATGGTCTTAGGGGGCAAGTTTCCTGGCAGCGGCACATAGGATGGATGCAGATGAGATTTGCAAGGGAGGGATCCGTAACAATGGAAAACCACGATCTATTGACGGTAGCCAGTCTTCTGCGGCAGAAACCCCACGCGACCGCACGTCTGACGGGTGGGCCCGACGTCCCCATTTTGCGGGGGATGGTGCGGCTGTACCCCATGCCCCGGGGGATTCTGCTGGCGGTGGAGGTGGATCATCTGCCCAAGGGAAGTTGTTTTGCATGGAACATAGAGGGGGAGGACTCTCTGCCGCATTTGGTGTCTGTGCGGGGACGGGCGCTCCAGGTGACCTTGGTTGGGGCCTGCACGGTGGAGGACCTGATGGGCAGGGAAGTTACCCTTTCCCAACTCGGATCCCAAGGCGTCCTGGCCAGGGGAACAATCTGCCCATAAAGAAAGGGCACAGTCGCTTGACTGTGCCCTTTCGGCGTTATTTCGTGGCTTTTTTCTTTCCGAACCGGAAGATTTTGGAGCGGAAGAGGATGATGTTCATGGCGAAGAAGAAGACCACAAGGATGACCCAGGTGAGCATGGGCTTCACAGGAGCCAGGGTGGCCAGGAGCATCATGGGGAAACCGAAGACGATAGCAGGGATGGTCTGGTAGACCAGATTGTCTGCCGCCGGGGTCTTGAAGCCGCCGTCGACCTCACGAAGAAGGACCACGCCGGTGCTGGCGGTGCCGGTAAGCATGCCATACATGGCCAGGAACTGTTCCTCGGGGTATTCGGGGAAGAGGCGCAGGGCCACAAAGCGGTTGTATCCGTAGGTGATGAAGGCGCCCACCACACCCAGAATCAGGAGGATGCCCCAGTACTGTTCCAGGATACCCAGGCGGATGGCGGCGATGCCGGCCACCACCATGATGTCGAAGAAGAAGTTGCTGACACGGGTCAGAAGGAAGTTGTTGGTGTACTGGTGGCTCATGAGACCGGTTTTCCGCAGACCTTTCAGAATGAGCTTCACCAGAGCGGCGGCGATGACGCCCAGCAGGAAGTTGAAGCCGAAGATGACCGACTTCATGCCGGGGAGGAGAGCACCCAGGCCCACCATGGCCCAGTAGCTCATGAAGTAGGCCACGAAGACCAGGGAAATCTGGAAGGTGACCTTGTCCAGGCTACCCTGCATGGGGATCTCGTCCTTGCCTTCAATCTCATCCACTACTTCGTTGGTCTTGTTCACCGAAGCGAAATCGATTTTGCCCCGCTTCTTCAGGATGTTCAGGTGGATGACGCCACCCAGAGCGGCGCAGATGAAGCCCATAGCGGCGATGGTGAGGCCGAAGCTCTTGCCGCCTTCAAAGCCGTGTTCTAGTTCGTAGATGTTGCCATAGTTCATGGCCTGACCGGTACCCTGGCCATAGCCAAAGGGAAGGAGGACACCGGCTGCGGCGAAGAAGTCGGTCATGACCTTGGTGGCGATGATAGTGATGGTAAAGCCCACGATGGCCTGGATGAGGTAGGTAGACACGGTGGTAACACCAGAGTTGAAGATCTCGGTGGTGCGTTTTTTGGTAAAGGCGTTTTCCGAGCTCTTCAGGGCAGAGGCGATGAAGCCCAGGGCCAGGGTGTGGTAGGTAATGACCTCCAGAGTGGCCATACCATGGCCTCCGAAGAATTCTGTGTCGAACATGACATCTCCGGTCACCAGCTTATAGAGACCGGCGATGACCAGCAGGATGGCGCCGCCTAGCACCGAGGTGGGGATGAGGGAGGCCTTCAGCACGGGGAAGATGCGCTTGAGGCTGTTGGCAGCCAGAAGGCTCAGGAGCAGAAAGGCAAAGATGTTCAGGGTGCCCCATACGTTATAATCCCAAAAATTTTCCATCTGCAGTTCCCTCCTTGATGTTTTTGTAGCGGTGATAGATGTGGACATATTTCAGGGCGTTGAACCGCTTGCCGCCCTTGCACTGGTAGACCTTGTCGCCGATGTACAGGTTCAGTTTGTTCCGGCCCAGAACGGTCACATAGGAGATGTCATCAAAGGGATACTCTGTGCCGTCGATATCTACCTTGTCCCCGTAGAGGGTCAGGAAGACGTTGTCCTTCAGCTTGACTTTTCGGTCGTAGAGGATGACCTCGGACAGGGAGGCCGTGTCATGGAAGAGGGGGGCCTCGGTCATGGTGGTCAGGTCCAGACCATTGACGAATTCCTCCTGGTAGTCATACCACTGGGCCACGAAGGGGAAGGGGAAGTCGAAATCGACGCCCTTCAGCTCCTTGGTGGGCAGGTATTTCACCTGCTTGCCGCAGGACTTACAGGTGATGGTGTCCCCGTGGCTCTCGTGCTCGGCCAGGCCGCAGAAGGGACAGACGTAGATAGCGCGCTCCAGGTATTCGGCGGCGTTGGGGTGGGGGTAGGTGCCGGTGACGGCTGCTTCGTCCACCCACAGTTCCTTCTGAATGATGTCGAAGAGCTCCTCGTTGGTCATCTGGTCGTACTCTTCCGGCTCGATGACCCGGGTGACCCGGGCGGTCATGGGGCCCTTTCGGGCCACGTCGCTCCACCGGGGCTCCACGCCGTAGCCGCCCTCGATGCGGTAGATGGCCAGGGGGAGTTTCAGAGACCGGCAGAGCTTGGCGATGGTGGGCTTCATATAGAGGGTCCGTCCGCTGTAGGTCCGGTTCCCTTCGGGAGCCAGGGCAATGGTGCCGCCCTCCTTGGCCACCCGCAGGCAGTTTTTCACGGCCTTCAGGTCCATGGTCTGCTTTCGGATGGGGATGGGGGCCTGAATGTAGCTGATGGCCCGGGAGATCCAGCCCTTGGAGAAGAGGTCCTCGGTGGCGATGTAGTAAATGGGGCCACGGAAGGACAGAGACACAAAGAACTGGTCAAAGCTGGTCTGGTGGTTCATGATGATGAGATATTGGCGATCCCCCTGGTCTTGG